>JABHQB010000134.1 GCA_018695965.1 Flavobacteriales bacterium
AGAAATGGTTTTGGTGATTTAGTAGATAAATTACAAAATCTACCATCTGAAAAAAGAGTAGAAATAGAGAGAGACATAAATGATACTTTCGAAAATAATGCAAACTTGGCAATGGTAGATTCTGAAAAAGGAATTACAAATCTTCATGTTCCTTCTGATGTGATAATTGACGCATCTATGCCTGCTATGATCAGGACTTCTGGGAAAATGTGGAACAGAGATAATAAAACGGAAGATACGAAAGCAATTATTCCTGATAGTTCGTACGCATCTATTTATAGTGCTACTATTGATTTTTGTAAACAAAATGGAGCGTTTGATCCAACTAATATGGGAACTGTTCCAAATGTTGGACTGATGGCTCAGAAAGCAGAAGAATATGGATCTCATGATAAGACTTTTGAGATTCAAACTGCTGGTGTGGTAAGGGTTATGGATACTACAGGAGATATTCTTATTGAACATAATGTTGAAGAAGGAGATATTTGGAGAATGTGCCAAACAAAAGATGATCCAATTAAGAATTGGGTAAAATTGGCAGTTAATAGAGCAAAAGCAACAGATTGGCCAACTGTATTTTGGTTAGACGAAAACAGAGCTCATGATGCAGAAATCATAAATAAAGTAAATAGGTACTTACAAGATCATGATACGAGTGGTTTGAATATTAAAATCTTACCTCCTTATCAAGCGACTCTTTTTACTTTGGATAGAGTTAAAAAAGGAGAAAATACTATTTCGGTTACAGGAAATGTGCTTAGAGATTATCTCACAGATTTATTTCCGATTTTAGAACTAGGAACTTCAGCAAAAATGTTGTCGATTGTACCACTTATGAATGGTGGAGGTTTATTTGAAACAGGAGCCGGAGGATCAGCTCCAAAGCATGTGCAACAATTTACTTCTGAAGGACATTTAAGATGGGATTCATTAGGGGAATTTTTAGCTCTAAAAGAATCGTTAGAACATCTTTCTGAAGTTAACAATAATCAAAAAGCAAAAGTTTTAGCAATAACTTTAGAAAAAGCAACTGAAGTTTTGCTTATGAATGGGAAATCTCCACTTCGAAAAGTAGGACAGTTAGATAACAGAGGTTCTCATTTTTACTTAGCTATGTATTGGGCTAGAGAGTTGTCAAATCAGACTGAAGATAAGTCATTACAATCTATTTTTGAAAATGTATCAGATACAATGGAAACTCATGAAGAAAAAATTGTTGCAGAGATAAATGAGTCTCAAGGCAATAATGAAGATATAAACGGATATTATTTTCCTGATGAAGAGTTAGTTAATAATGTGATGAGACCAAGTGCAACACTAAATACTATTATAGATAATTTGCAGTATGATTCTTGATTGAATTTTAACTATCTGTTGGATTATGAAACTTCTCAATTAGATAGTTCTTAAGTTGTTTTTCAGATAAATCAATTTCTATATTTCCATCAGAAGTGGAGGATATTTTTCCGTTTTCCTCCGAAACAATAAGTGTTATTGCATCTGAATGTTCGCTCATACCAACAGCTGATCTGTGTCTCATTCCTAATTCTCCAGGGAAATCATCATCATTACTAACAGGTAATATGCATCTCGCTGCTACTATTCTATTGTTTCTTATTATTACAGCTCCATCATGCAGAGGAGAATTATTATAAAAGATACTTTCTAAAAGAGGAAAAGTAATTTTTGAATCTATCTGCACGGCAGATTCTGTGATGTAATTTAGGTCATCAGTTAAAGTAAGTACAATAATAGCTCCAGTTTTGCTTTTCTGAAAAGAGGTGCATGCTTTTATAATAGCGTCAATATTAATATTTTTTTCATTTTTAGTATTAAATATTTTTAATAGTTTCTGATTTTTTATAATCTTTCCTTTTCCTATTTGGCTTAGGTATTTTCTAATCTCTTGTTGAAAAAGGATGACGATAACAATAAAAGTAATACTAATAAATCCTCCTAAAATTTGAGTAATATATCTCATTCTTAGTAGATCTACAATTTGGAAAGTAAAATAGATGGCAATTAGCCCAAAAAATATATTTATGCCAGGAGTTCCTTTCGCTAGTCTGTATAATCGGAAAAGTAAGTATCCTACCAAGGTAAGATCAATTAAATCCATGAAAGATATATCGTAACTTGCAATCGTAAAAATGGGTTCCCAGATAATGTCCATTAATTATTTGTTTTGTGCGAAATTAACAATTTTTATACACTCAACAGCTTCTTTTATTTCATGAACTCTTAAAATGTCAGTTCCTTTAGTAAGTGCTATAGTATTTATAACAGACGTTCCGTTAAGAGCCTGATTTGCATCAGTATCTAATAATTTGTAAATCATACTCTTTCTGCTAACTCCTACCAAAATAGGATATTCTAAACATTTAAATTTCTCCAAATTATTCAAAATTTCATAATTATTTTCTAGAGTTTTTCCAAATCCAAACCCCGGGTCAATTATCAAATTATTAATACCTAAGTCGTGAAGTGTTTCAATTTTTTGTTGAAAATAATTAATAATCTCTTCAACTACATTGTTATAAGTTGGATTTTCTTGCATATTTTTTGGAGTTCCAAGCATGTGCATAATAATGTAGGGAACCTTATATTTTGCAATAACAGAGAACATCTTATTGTCTAAATCTCCAGATGAAATATCATTGATAATATCTGCTCCATTGTTAATACTTTCTTCTGCAACATTAGCTCGGTATGTATCAACAGAAATGAGTACATTAGGAAAATGTTTTTTTATTTCTATTAGAGATGGAATGATTTTATTTAGTTCTTCATCTTCTGAAATTTCATCCGAACCTGGCCTAGATGATTGAGCTCCTATATCAATAATATTAGCTCCTTCATTGATCATCTTTTTGGTTTGGATTAATATTTTCTCAGTACTATTGTATTTTCCTCCGTCATAAAATGAGTTAGAAGTAAGGTTTAATATTCCCATTACTTTGCTTGTTGAAAAGTATAATTTATTCTGTTTTCTGTTCATTTTTATTACTTATAAAAAGATGTATATTTCGGCTTTATAATATAAATATATATATGGAAAAAACTATATCCGAATACGATTCAATAATAAAGAAATGTGAGGACATTTTTGCTAAAAAAATGAAAGATTATGGATCTGCTTGGAGAATTTTAAGAATCAGTTCATTAACAGATCAGATTTTTATAAAAGCTCAACGAATTAGAAGTATTGAAGACAAGGGTTTGCAAAAAGTGGAGGAGGGGGTTGTACCTGAATTTATTGGTATTGTAAATTATTCTATTATTGGATTGATTCAATTGGAACTGGGTGTAGCTGAACAGGCAGAAGAAATACAATATGATCAAGTAATGAATTTGTTTGATAAATATGCTCTTGAAGCAAAACAGTTGATGTTGGATAAAAATCATGATTATGGAGAAGCTTGGAGAGATATGAGGGGTAGCTCTTTGACAGATTTAATTTTGCAAAAATTATTAAGAGTAAAACAAATTGAAGATAATGACCGTTCTACATTAATTTCCGAAGGAATTGATGCAAACTATTTAGATATGTTAAATTATGCAGTATTTGCATTAATAAAACTTAATTAATATGAATAAAACAAGTAATAGATTTTTTAAAATGCTTTCTTATGTGGTAAACTCTTTAATATTTATATGGTTTTTAAGGATTCTTATATCTGCATTGTTTATTTTATCTGCTTTTGCAAAGATGTACCCATCACCGGAAATTGGTGTGATAAAGTTTTTTGAAAATAAGCAAATAATTGACGGATTAGGATTTAATGAAATTTTCTCTCAATATCTTTCGAGATCTATTATTGCTTTTGAGATTTTTATTGCAATTTCCATTTTGCAATCTAATTATCTTAAAAGGATAATATTACCTATTTCTATTTTATTATTATTGATATTTTCTTCTCATTTAACTTACTCTATTTTTCTAGGAGATGATGGAAACTGTGGATGTTTTGGAGAATTACTTCCAATGACACCTATTCAGGCTCTTATTAAGAATATTATCACAATAGCTATACTTGGTTTCTTATATAAAGCAACCGATAAAAATTTAAACTCAAGCTTTAAGAATGTTATAATTATTTTACTTTCTTCTATGTTGTTTATGTTTATATATGTGCCATTAAAAAGTAGAACATCTGATTCAGAGCAGGTTATTTATGAGCAAAAGGTATCTGCATATTCAAAGTATGTTGAAGGAATTGATGAAGGAGAAAAGTTGTTATGTTTTTTTGTTCCTGGATGTGAACATTGTCAGATAGCTGCAAAGCAGATAACAGATTTGAGTAAAGAGGTTCAAAATTTTCCTGATGTAGTCATTGTTTTTATGGATGAGGAAAGGGATAAAATACCTGATTTCTTTGAGACTGCAGGAAGTGATTATAATTATCAGATTATGGATATTTATACTTTTATGGAGGCATTTTGGTATGATGATAATGATACTCCAGGTGTAGTATATCTAAATAATGGAAATGTATTACAGTTTTATCAAGGGTCTAAAGAATCTGGAAGTGAAATTATTTTCAAACCTGAAGAATTAAAAAAAATAT
The DNA here is from genome assembly GCA_018695965.1 of Flavobacteriales bacterium. Taxonomy (GTDB): domain Bacteria; phylum Bacteroidota; class Bacteroidia; order Flavobacteriales; family BACL11. The sequence goes on from JABHQB010000134.1 coordinate 4,569, forward strand.
TAGAAAATAGATAAATCATATTGTGATAAAATACATTCTGAAAAAACTATTTTATGGAGGTTTTGTACTCTGGGGAGTGTTAACTTTAGTTTTCTTCTTATTTCAGGTTATGCCAGGTGATCCTGCACGGATGATGCTCTCCCAAAGAGAAAATTCGGAGCAACTTCAATTATTAAAACAAAAGTATGGTTTTGATAAACCAATTATGCATCAGTATTTCTATTATTTAAATGATGTTTCTCCTATTTCTTTTCATGATGATAATGAAGAGAGTTATACTTATTTATCTGAAGAAAAATATAATGATGTAGATATTCTGAAAATCCAATCTACTAATATTGTTTTAAAGACTCCTTATCTTAGAGAATCCTTTGCAAAAAGAGGAAAACCAGTTAACTCCATTTTATTAGAAACATTCCCTGTTACTTTGGTTTTGGCTTTTACCTCTATAGTTTTTGCTATAATCTTAGGAATCGTATTAGGTATAGTGTCCGCATTAAAGAAAAATTCAATATTAGATAAGTCTATTTTATTTTTCTCAGTCTTAGGTATGTCGATTCCATCATTTTTCTCATCAATTATTGTAGCATGGTTTTTTGCATATTTATTACATGAATACACCGGATTAAATATGACGGGAAGTTTGTATGAAGTTGATGATTATGGTAGGGGTCAGTATATGAATCTGAACAATCTGATTTTACCAGCCTTTACTTTAGGGATTCGTCCTTTGTCAGTAATAATTCAGTTAAGTAGAAATTCTATGTTAGAGGTTTTAGATATGGACTATATTAGAACTGCAACCGCAAAAGGCTTAAGTAGATTTATAGTAGTTTTTAAACATGCACTCCGAAATGCATTAAACCCTGTTGTTACTGTTGTTTCTGGTTGGTTTGCATCACTTTTGGCAGGAGCTGTATTTGTAGAATATATTTTTGCTTGGAATGGAATAGGAAAAGAAATTGTTGATGCTTTAAATAACTTAGATATGCCAGTAGTAATGGGTTCTGTAATGATTATTGCTACAGTATTTGTACTAATAAATATTTTAGTGGATGTTCTTTATGCAATAATTGATCCACGTATCAGATTAAATTAAAAAGAAATGAGAAAAAATATAGTAGCTGGAAATTGGAAAATGAACCTAAAAAGAGATGAGGGTTTAGATCTTATAAATGATGTGATAAACTTACTTCCTTCAGATAATAAAGTAGAGGTTGTGTTTGCTCCATCTTTTATTCATTTGTATAAAGTAAATAAAATGTGCTTAAATTTAGATAAAGTAAATACTGCTTCTCAAAATGTAAGTAAAGAAGAAAGAGGTGCTTTTACTGGAGAAATTTCTGCAGAGATAATTAGATCTGCAAATGTAAAATATACTATTATAGGTCATTCTGAAAGAAGAGAATATTTTAAGGAGACAAATGAAGATTTAAAACAAAAAGTGGATGTTTCTTTAGAAAATAATCTGGAAGTAATATTTTGTTGTGGTGAGAGTTTAGATCAAAGAGAAGAGGAAGTTCATTTCAATTGGATTAAAATCCAGATATCGGAGAGTTTGTTTCATCTTTCCTCAGATGATTTCCGTAAAATTATTATTGCCTACGAGCCTATTTGGGCTATTGGTACAGGAGTAACAGCTTCATCTGATCAGGCGGAAGAAATTCATAAATTTATTAGAGAAATTATTGCTCAGAAGTATGGAGATGAGATTGCAAATAATACTTCAATTTTATATGGAGGAAGCTGTAACCCGACCAATGCAAGAGATATATTCTCGAAAGATAATATTGACGGAGGTCTTATTGGAGGAGCTTCTTTAAATGCAGAAAGTTTTGTTGAAATTATAAAATCATTTTAATGAATAATTTAGAGTTGTCATTTCCTTTTCTAGATAAGGGGTGTTTTGTAGATGTAGGATTAAATGAAATAACTAGAGAAAATCTGAGAGGTTAAATTAGAAGTTTATTTCTCGTAAAAATAAGAATAAATGAAATTTATTACATTTCACAAACTAAGGAGACACTTCATTCTAGGAGTATTTTTAATATTTTCATTTTCCTCTTTTTCTCAAAAAACAACTTCTTTTTCTGAAGAAACTAACACCTTCTTATCTGAGTTAGACATCTTTCTTAGTCAAACAAAAAATGACGAATTAAAACAGATTTCAAAGAAAATATCAAAGAGTTTTGATAAAGGAGAGATATCCTCTCCCAACCAGAAGAGTATTAGAAACATCTCTAACCTGATGTTAGATAAGAAGATGAAGGCTACTCCTTATTTTAGAGATTTTTTAAGTGTTGTGATTCAGTTGAAAGATGATGAAATAAATAAATCAAAACTTTCAGATTGGCTTACTGTTTCTGAAAATATTGTTCTAAATTTTTCTTCTCGTCAATTATTAAAATATTGTGAATTCTCTTCTTCTTTTTTGTCTGCAAAAACACTCAGGAATAGTAAGTCAGTTAAGTGGCATGCCGATTGCAATACTTTTTATTTTAAAGATAATAATGGAGTTCCATATGTTCATTTTATTTCTGAAATTGATTTGAGTTGTAGTAATAGAAATGGTTCTTTTCAGATTTCTGATACGAAAGGAAAATATTGGATTCAGAACAATAAATTTGAAGGAATTGGAGGTAGGGTTGATTGGAAAGATAGGGGGTGGTCTTCAGATTCTGTTTATGCGAATTTATCAATTTTTTCCATTGATGTAAAAGAATCTCAGTTTAAGGCAGATTCAGTTCACTTTTATAATAATAAATCATTTTCTTTTCCTGTAATTGGAGAGTTTTTAAATAAAGCTGTTTCAGGAAGTTCTGCAGAACATTATCCTGTTTTTAAATCATATAAAAAAGATATTGTACTTTATAATATTTTGCCAGATGTAGATTATAAAGGAGGATATACTTTAAGAGGAAAAGATTTTATTGCAGATGGAATAGGCGACGCTTCTGCTAGAATAATTATTAATAAAAATGGAAAGAAAATTTTAGTTGCAAATTCCGCTCGTTTTAGCATTAAAAAGAATATTATTTACTCAGAGTCAGCTGCTATTAAATTGTATTTTGATGAGGATTCTATGTATCATCCTTCCTTACAATTCACGTACAGTCAATCTGAAAGAAAACTAAAACTTTATAGAGATAAAAAAGGAGTTTCTGGAGCTCCAATTTATAATAGTTATCATCAATTAACAATAGATGCAGAATTGATAGAATGGCAAATAGATGAAGAGAATATCTTACTTGGTTCATTGCCATCAACTTCTGTTTCAAATGTAAATTTTGAATCTATTGCATCCTATAATGATGAGTTGTATCATTCGTTAAGAGGTATTGATAAAGTAAATCCATTAATGAGAGTTAGTAATTTTGTAAAGAGTTCTGGAACTACTAATTTTTCATCTGCAGAATTTGCTGATTATGCAGGATATCCATTACATCAGATTGAGCCATATTTAATGAATTTATCAAATAAAGGATTTTTGTTTTATGATGTATATACAAATAGAGCTGAAGTACAAGAGAAACTGTATAATTACATAAATTCCAGACTTCAACTTGCGGATTATGATGTTATTCGTTTTAAGTCAGAAGTTACAGATATTTTAGGTGATAATATGATTGTACATTCAAGATTAAATATATCTACAAAAGATCTAAATATTAATGGAGTAGAATCTATTGATTTGAGTAATACTCGGCAGGTTTATATTAAACCATATAATAGAAATATTAAGGTGAAAAAGAATAGAGATTTTGATTTTTCTGGAAGAGTTTCTGTAGGTAATGAAAGGTTTGTTTTATATGGGAAAGATTTTAATTTTAAGTATGATGATTTTAGAATTGACTTGAAACAAATTGATTCTGTGCAACTTTCAGTGCCTATAGAACCTTATCAGTTTGATAAATATGGAGAGAAAAGATTAGTAAGAATACAAACAGTTATTCAATCAGTTACAGGTGATTTAAGAATTGATGAGCCAACAAATAAATCTGGAATCAGAAAAGATAGTTTTCCACAATTCCCAATTTTTAAGAGTTTTGATGATTCTTATGCATATTACGACAAACCATCAATTTTTGGAGGAGTGTATAATCGAGAAAATTTCTCTTTTCATTTAGACACTTTTGAGATTGATAGTTTGGAAAGTTTTGATGGTAAAGGACTAAGATTTCCTGGTACTTTTGAATCTGCAAATATATTTCCAATATTTCAGGATACTCTTACTATGATGAGAGATTATTCTTTAGGGTTTAAAACTATAACCCCTAGTGAAGGGTATGAAATGTATGGTGGGAGATCTAAGTATTTTAACGAGATATCTCTGAGTAACGAAGGTCTTACAGGAAGCGGTAATTTTGAATATTTAAATTCAAGAACAAAATCTAAAGAGATTTATTTCTTTCCAGATTCTACTGCATTATTTACACAGGATTTCTTGCTAACTAAAGTAGAAATTGGAATTGAATTTCCACAAGTTGATAACACGGAAGCTTTTGGACTTTATCAGCCTTATAACGACATATACAAAGTAAGTAAGATGCAAACAGCATTTAATTTTTATAATAATCTGGCTAGTTTTGATGGGAATGTTGTATTAAGACCTACAGGATTAACAGGAGAAGGAGCTATGTCGTTAGAAAATTTAGAAATGGCGTCAGAATTGTTTTCTTATAATGCAAATTGGTTTGCGGCAGATACTGCTAATTTAACAGGATTTACCGAGCAAAAAGAAATTTCTTTTAAGGCTAATAATTTAAAAACACATATTGATTTAAAGGATAGAACTGGTGATTTCTTTTCTAATGGAGAAGGATCTAGCCTAGAACTTCTAGCAAATCAATATATTTGTTATGTTGATAAATTTCATTGGGGTATGGATGAAGAATTATTAACATTAGGAGATTTAGATGAAAATTTAATAGGATCAAAATTTGTGTCTATACACCCTAAACAAGATTCTCTTTCCTTTATTGCCAAAACATCTACTTTTAATATAAAAGATAATATCATAAGTGTACAAGGAGTAAACGAGATATTGGTCGCAGACGCTGCTATTTATCCTTCTAATGAAGGTTTTGTTGTAGAGAAAAATGCGTTCATTCCTACCATTACATCTTCCAGAATTTTAGCAAATACTGCTACAAAATATCATGAATTTACTAATGCAAGCGTGAATATTAATGGAGGTAATAAATACACCGCTAGCGGAGATTATACTTATAAAGATGTAAATGGAAAGGATAAATTTATTTTCTTTAATGAAATTTCTGTAAACGAAGCAGATTCTACTATTGCTGTTGGAGCAGTTGGGAATAATGAAGTTTTTAATATTGGATCCAAGTTTATTTTTAAAGGAGATGTGAATTTAGGTGCATCAAATAGGTTATTAACTTTTGATGGATTCTTTAAAATAGACAATAAATGTGATCTCATTTCAGAAGAATGGGTAGGATTTAAATCAGAGATAAATCCAAAACTAATCAAGTTTAAACTGGATACTTTACTAAGAAATGATGAAGGAGATAAGTTGTCATCAGGAATCCTGATGAACTTGGAGTCTCCTCATATGTACACTTCATTTTTAAGTCTGAAAGAAAGACCAATTGATGTTGAAATAATTTCTGCAAATACGTATTTGAGTTATGATAAAAAAACTTCATCTTTTGTGATACAAGGTGAAGATTTTCTGTCTAACATCTTTACAATAAATGAAAATACTTGCAAGTCAAATGCAGAAGGGGTGATTGATTTAAATATGGATTTTGGTCAGCTAAAGATGAAGAGTATTGGTTTTGTTAATAGAGATGAAGAAAACAATAAAACGGAGCTACGTATGTTCTTAATCTTAGATTTTATGTTCAATAAGGACGCTCTTTCATTAATGGCAGAGGACATCTTTGAATCATCTTCAGGAATCGGTTTTCTTTTTGAAGAATTCTATAGTAAAACTCTTGCCAGAATAGTTGGAAAAGCAAGATCTGAGGAATTAATAATGGATGTTGAAGCATTGGATGAATTTAAAGATCTCCCGAAAGAACTTGATAAAACAATAACTTTTACGGATATTACTTTAGTGTGGAGCGACAAACATCAAGCATATATAAGTAAGGGTAAGATTGGTGTAGGTAATATTTACCAAAATCAATTAAATACAGTAATGGATGGATGGGTAAGGTTAAGTAAAAAAGATGGTATGGATGTGTTAACTATATTATTAAAGACTGAGCTTGGTAATATTTATTTCTTTGAATATGAGAACAATGTAATGAGATCTTATAGGAGACAATCTAAACCAGGTCCAAATGACTTTAACAATTTACTAATTGATATGAAACCTAAAAAAAGAAGAGCAGAAGAAGGTAAAGGAGAACCTCCTTACATATTTAGGTGTTGTTATGATGAGGAAAGAATGGAGGACTTTGAAAGGGAAATGAGAAAAATAGATTAATTGTTATATTCGCAAACTTAGAATGTTAAATACAGAACATATATTATTTTTAATTTTAGCCTATTTTACAGGTTCTTTCCCATCAGCAGTTTGGGTAGGAAGAACTTTTTACAATAAAGATGTAAGAGAGTATGGAAGTGGAAATGCAGGAGCTACAAATACTTTCAGAGTCTTAGGAAAAGGGGCTGGTATTCCTGTATTGTTGATGGATATTTTTAAAGGTTGGATATCTGTAAATTATATTTATTTTATTACAGATGGATGTAATCCGTTCATAGAAACAGTAACTTCTTCTCAGTTTGAAATTCAACTTGCTCTAGGGATTGCTGCAGTTATTGGTCATTTATTTCCAATCTATTCTGGTTTCAGAGGAGGAAAAGGAATTGCAACTCTTTTAGGTTTGTTAATTGGATTGAATCCAATAGCTGCAATTGCCTCAATTGTAGTTTTTCTAATTGTATTTTTAATTAGCAAATATGTTTCCTTAGGTTCTATTTTAGCTTCTCTTGCATTTCCTTTTGTAGTTTTTATTATTTTAGATGAAAAAGATGTAAATGCATCTTTAGAACTGTTCTCAGTTTTTGTTCCAATTCTTACGTTAATAACTCATCAAAAAAATATTGAAAGATTGATTAGAGGTGAAGAGAATAAAGTTAAATTTGATAAAAAATAAATTATTATGGAATACACACCAGAATTCTCCTCAAACAAAAATAAGACAAATATAAAAACTAAATCATTAATTTTATTAAATGATAATTTTAACGATTTTGATTATGTAATTGATTGTTTAGTTTTGGTTTGTAATTTAACTCCTCTTCAATCTGAACAATTAGCGTATATTGCTCACTATAAAGGAAGGAGTATAATTAAGAGTGGTTCTTTTTTAGACATGATTAATTTTAAGAAAGATTTAACAATTTACGGACTAGAACTAGAGATAGAATAATTTTAAATTCTTCCTACTTTCTCTAAAGGATATTTGTTTTCTATAGATATATTTGCAAAAATTTTGGCTCTGTAGCTTAATTGGATAGAGCACCTGACTACGGATCAGGAGGTTGGGGGTTCGACTCCCTCCAGAGTCACTTTTTATAAAAACAAGGACTTCTAGCATTTTAGAAGTCCTTGTTTTAAGTAATAATCAATACAGTTGTATCTTAATAAGCAACGTCATTTAATTTTTCTATAATTGACATCATTCTTTGCAAGTGATCAGGTCCAAAACCATCAGCAGTAGTTGCATTTGTAATTTTTTCTGTCCATTCCATACTTGATATCATCAAATCATTATAATCTTGCATAACTGACACATCAGTAGGGTCATCTTTCATTTTTTTCATTATAAATATAGTCTTATCTACGTAGTCTTCATATCCGTCTAGTAGTTCATCCCATTGTTTGCCATCTTCTTTATCTAATTCATCTATCCTATCATGTAGATCTTCAATTTCTTTTTCTAATTCATTAACCTTCTCATTATCGTCAGCACCTTTGTTGTCATCTTTTTCTGTTGTTGATTTATCTTTAGTATCAGCTTCCTAACCACATGAAGATAAAGTCAAAGCAAATACAAATAAAATTGCTGTTAGAATTGTTGTTAATTTTTTCATAATTTTTAGTTTTAGTTAATGATTTCACAAATATAGTTTTATTCCTTTTCGTGTTTTATTAGTGTAATGAAAACTCATTTTTTGCTTGTAAGAAATTAAAAATTAGATGTTAACAACCTTTCTAAAGCGGTAATAATCTGAAACAAGAAAATCTGTTTTAATGTTAATTTTGTATTAATCCTAAAATTTATTATATCATGTGCAGATTATTCCTACTTCTTGTTTTTTCTTTTCAATTATCTATTTCCTATTCTCAAGATTCAGTTCTTATCTCAGACTCTATTTCGATTGATACACTATCACCATTATTAGAAAAGATAAATGAATATAAACTAAGGTATAAAGTAAATTGTGTTCAGGATAAGATTACCGATAACCGGGGTAATGGATTTGAAGATCTATATGGAACCAGAAATTTTAGAGTTATTTTACATGGAGTAGCTTACAGAGGAGGAGGTAATAATTATTATCATAGATCAGACAAGAGAAACAATAAAAACCCTCTACCAATGGATGGTCTGAATAATTTATTAGAAAACGGTTTCTCTACTTCAGTTTATCTATATACAGAGAATTTTAAAACTGCTCCTCCTTTTTTGGTAAATGCAGAACATCCTGATACCTTAAAGTATTATCAATTAGGTGGAAATACCTCTTCATCATTAGATAGTATTTTGATGTTTACTTATAACTCTATCATCAATAAAGATATCGGTCCAGTCTATTTACATTGTTGGAACGGATGGCATCAATCAGGTTTTGTGTCAGCAGTATTATTAAAGCAATTTTGCGATTTTAATACTGAGAGCAGTTTACATTATTGGGAAGATTGTGCAGATAATTGGACTAGAGGATATGATAGGATAAGAAATGCAATAAGAGATTTCCAGCCAATAGAGAAATATAAAATTTCTACAGAAATAAAAAATGAAATTTGCCCTTGTTATGAAGACGAACGTGCAAATGATGTAGTTGTTGAGAATAATAATGACGAATTAAAATCTTTAAAAATCAGTGTTTTATTCCCTTCAAACATTTCTGATTTACCACCTTCAGTATCTACTTTTCTGGATGAATATGCAGCTATGTTAAAAGAAAATAATTACTTACATATTGAGATTGCTGGTCATACTGATGTAAAGGGAGAGAAATCTCAAAATTTACTATTATCCGAGCAAAGAGCGAAAAGTGTTCAAGACTATCTAATTCTTCAAGGTGTTGATACATCTCAACTTTCTTATAAAGGTTTTGGAGAAGAGTTCCCTCTTAACGAATGTGTTGAAGGAGTATGGTGTACAGAAGAGAAGCATGCTAAAAACCGAAGAATTGAATTTAATATATCTAGCATTTCTTATCAGGTTAAATTCCAAAAGAATAGTACAATCATTAACCAAAAGGATAAATTAGTATTAAATGATATTCTTATGATTCTCAAATCAGAAGAAGGAATAAAGATAGAAATAGGTGGGCATGCTGATAAAGGGACAGGCGATGATTTTGTTAATGATAATATTTCTCATCTCAGAGCAGAAAGAATTTACAATTACTTGAAAGATAAGGAAATGGACATGACAAACATTACTTTTAAAGGGTATGGCTCCCGAATGGAAAAATATGGAAACGAAAGGGATAGAAGGATAGAGTTTAAAATATTAGAAAATAAGAGAAAAGAAATTTATGTTGTTAAGAAAGGAGATTACTTAAATAAAATCGCAAAACAATATGGACTAAAGGTTTTGGATATAAAAGAGTGGAATAATTTATCTTCTGATCATCTGTCAATTGGAGATAAATTAATTTTATATAATTCAGATGAATAAGTGGATTAGTATTTTCTTAATGTTTTATTGCTCGTTGTTGTATTCTCAACAGGAAATAGAATTTTCTCATGAGGCTGGTTTTTATGACACTCCTTTTTATCTAGATATTGACACATCAGAAGGAAGGATTTTATATGCATTTCAGAACAATTTAAATAGAAGAAGTAGTGTGTATAGAGGTCCTATATTAATTGATAAGAACACTACTTTATCTTTTGCTCTTTACAAAAATGACTCTGTAATTAAACTTGGAAGCAAGAGTTTCTTTATTGGTTTTGAGACTGACTTTAATGTTGTTGCTCTTACAATTTCCAAAAAGTCATTATATGATTCTATCTCAGGAATATATGTTCATGGTCCAAACGCTTATTACGACACTACTTTACATGTAATGTTAAGGTCAAACTACTCTAAGAAGATGGAAAAAGAAGTTTTTATTGAACTCTTTAATAAACAGAAGAAACGCATTATTAGTCAAGATGCAGGTTTTAGGATTTTTGGTGGTATGACAATCTATTATCCTGAAAAATCTATCAGAATTATTGCAAGGAAACTATATGGTAATTCAAGATTAAAAGCTGATGTTTTCGATCAAGGAAAGAAAAAATATAAACAAATTATCTTACGTCACTCAGGAAATGATTATAAGAAAACTAGATTTAAAGATGTTCTTTCAACAACTATAGCTTCAGAATCTGGATTGGATGTACAAGCAAATCAACCGTCACATTTATTTGTAAATTCAGAATATTGGGGAGTCTATAATATTAGAGAGAAACTTAACGAATATTATATCGATAATAATTATGATTGTGGTACAGAAGGGGTAGATATGTTGCAAGCTTATAATAAGGTTGAAGAAGGATCTGTTGTAAAATATAATCAGTTGTTAGATTTTATAGAAGATAATAATTTAAAAGATTCTGAGAATTATGAGCATGTTAAAACTATAATGGATGTGGAGAATTTCGCAAATTTTTGGATTCATCAGATATATATAGGAAATACGGATTCTAGGGGGAATATACGCTTTTGGAGGTCAGACTCTTTAGATGGAAGATTCAGATGGATATTTTATGATACAGATTTGGGATGGGGAAGTTTTAATTCTACACTTTTAGAAGACTTTACATCACCAATTAAAACTAAATGGTATAATCCAACTTGGTCAACATTTTTACTCAGAAACCTTCTGAAGAATAAAGAATTTAAAGATTATTTTATTAATCAGACAAGTTACTTATTACATACAAATTTAAGTACAGATTCTGTTCAGAGGAAGATTAACTATTTTGAAACAATGTATAAAGATGAGATGGTGTATCATTTTAATAATAGAAAGAGATTTCAAACATATCAAGGAGATATGAGGAAGTGGCAGAAAGAAGTAGATCAGTTAAAGTATTTTGCACTAAAAAGAGATAATTCACTTTGGAGTCAATTAAAAAAGAAATTCAATTTATCTTCAGAATATAAGTTAACAATAAATATTAAAAATCCAGAGAATGGAAAAGTTTATTTAAATAATAATGAATTACAATCTACAATATTTGAAGGAAATTTTTTCTCAGAATTAGGAGTGCCGTTTTGTATTTTACCAGATGTAGGTTATTCTTTTACAGGTAATATAGATTCCGTACCTTTTGACGTACATATATGGAACAACTGTGATGATCTTTATCCAGATTTAGAGAAGGAGATAACAGTAAATATTTCTTTTATAGAGAATAAATCATCTAAAAGTAGTGTTGTCATTAATGAAATAGATTATGTTAATGATTGTTTTGAAATATTTAATCAGGAAAATGGAATCGTTAATCTGAAAGATTGGAAAATTGTAGATAAGAATAATAATATTTACACAGTTGAAGATTGTATGTTAGAATCTGGAGGGTTTGCTGTTTTTCATTTTAATAAAATAGAAACAAGAATTAATGATGTTATTTATCAAAAAATAAATTTCAGGATTTCATCAAGCAATGAGTTAATCTCAATTTATGATAATAATGGAGATTTTGTTGATAGTGTGAGTTATAAATTAACGAATATAGAAAATAGTTATTCTAGAAATATTCCATTCAATTCTTTTGAAGATATACAGTATAAATGGGAGAATAATTCTGATGTAACAATAGGTTATCATAATACATTTTATACTAATACTTTACTAGAAATTCAAAGTGTTAAAGATAGAAATAGAATTTTTGTAATAGTTGGAATTATTTTTGTTGTAATAATCGGAATATTTCTTTATAGAAGAAAGAGATCTACCTCACAATCTTAATAATTGCTGTTTTGTTTAATTCTAGTTGAGTTATTATAGGGTATTTTGCTTTTGAATCAACTATTTCAATTCGACTAGTATTTGGAGGGTTACTTCCTAGATTTACTGCTGTAATCTCAATTATATTTTCTCCATCTTGCATCTTATATTTTATTTTCTTTCTTTTTCTTTTTGTA
>JABHQB010000135.1 GCA_018695965.1 Flavobacteriales bacterium
AAAAAGGAACAAAAGAATTAATTTTTTCATTCTGTAATTATTGAATCTGTACTTTGTAAATTATCTATAAATCTTCTATTATCCTTATCAATATCTTCATCTAATTCTAAATACACATTAATTGTTGATCCTTTTATTAACGAATCACCAACTACTAAATTGCTTCCACCAGAACTTAGAGATTTCACTACTAAATCAACAGAGCCATTTTCAGGTATAAATACTAACTTAAAATTATATCCAAAGTTATTTTTCATATAGGTCTTATCCTTTCCATCAAAAACTTCTTCCGGAATCCTAATCTTTTCACTACTAATACGTCGTACTGTAAAGTAAAGTGTTCTTCCTTCTTTTACAAAAGTTCCTGCTATTGGATCTTGAATAAAAATAGCACCTTTTGGTACTGAATCAGTAAAAACAGAATCTATAATCTGATATTTCAATCCTAATTGTTCTAATTCGTTTGAAACGTCTTCTATAAATAAACCCTGGAAGTCCTTTAATTCCAATTCTTCTCCACCATTTGTATACCAATCGAGTGATGGTAAAAGAGACCAAAATAAAAAGAAAGTAACTATACTAGCTGCAATAAAATTATGAAAAAACTTGTTTTTCAGAAAACTAAAAAATGAATTCTCATCAATAAAAATTTTTGGAAGTTTCTTTTTAAGATCAGAAAAGAAAATAATTACTTTCTGTAAAATCTCTTTAATATTATTAGTTTTATTCAGTTTAGTTTTTAATGAAGCTTTTTCAGAACTATTATTTAACCTTGTACTTTCTATAGAATCTTCTTGCACCTCTTTATCCGAGCAAAAAGGACATTTTTCTAACTCTTTTCTATAAAAATGTCCATTATTACATTGTTTTTTTTCGTTCATTGAATCTGTTTAAAAGAAATACAAATATAGAAAATATCAGATGTAAATTAGTTAATTATTTATAGATTTGTGCTAATAAATTCCAGATGAAAGAAATAGCTATAATTACAGGAGGAGATTCTGCAGAATATGAAATCTCAATTCAAAGTGCAAACGTTGTTTTGAGAAACTTAGATTCAGAAAAATACGTAGGAACAATTATACATGTAAAAAATGGAAAATGGACCGCAATAATAAATGGTTCTCATCATAAAATAAATAAAGAAGACTTCACTGTTGAGATAAATTCTAAGAAGAGATATTTTGATTATGTATTTATGGCCTTGCATGGCCCACCTGCAGAAAACGGGAAAATTCAGCCTTATTTTGATGATTTAAAAATACAATATAGTAGTTGCAACTCTAAGGTTTCTGCTTTAACCTTCAACAAAATTGAATGCAATAAAAAACTAACCGAATTGGGTTTTAATTGTGCGAGATCTCTGCATTATAAAAAAGGAGATATTATTAATCCAAAAAATATTTCAATGACATTAGGACTTCCCTGTTTTATAAAACCGAATCAAGGAGGAAGTAGTTTTGGAATATCAAAAGTAAATTCTGAATCTGAAATTGAAGACTCAATTAATAATGCATTAATTCATGATGACATGGTTCTGATGGAGCAATTTATTGATGGAGTGGAACTTAGTTGTGGAGTAACTATTCAAGAAGGGGAGATAAAAGCGTTTCCGATTACTGAAATTGTTAGCCAAAATGATTTCTTTGATTATAAAGCTAAATATGAGGGTCTTTCAGAAGAAATAACTCCTGCTAGAATAAGTAAGAATCAGACAAAAGAAGTTCAACAAATAAGCCAACAAATCTATAAAAAAATGAATTTGAGAGGTATTTGCAGAATTGATTTCATAATAATGAATAATATTCCATATATTATTGAAATTAATACAATCCCAGGGTTATCAGAAGAAAGTATCATACCAAAACAGGCAAAAAAGGCTGGAATATCTCTTATACAACTTTTTGATCGTTGTATTGAAAATACATTAAATAAATAATTATATTAGCAACTCTAATTAAAGAAGAAATGAGCGATAAAACTAATGAAGAAAAGCTAAGAATCCTAAAAGAGAGATTAGCTACTATTCAACAAAAAAAAGAAACAAATCATACAGAAGAAGTTAAAAAAGATAAACCTGTAGCTCCTATATTTGAGGAAGACTTGGTGAATGAACGTAAACCAGAATCTGATTCCACCAGAAAGAAAAGTTCTGCTTGGAAAATAATCTTTTTCTTAATCCTTTTTGCTTTTTTTGGAGGTATTGGATATTATTCCTATAATAATGATTTTAAAATGGATCCTACAATAGAAAATATTAAAAAAGATTTTGATGATATGTATGTATCCTTATTTGGAAATGATAATAAGGATGAGGATGATAAAGAAAAAAAGAAAAAAAAGAAAAAAGTTATTTACAATAAATCCTCTTTTGATGGAAACTTTATTATTGTATTAAATACGTTTGATGAAAAAGAACTTGCAGATGATGAAGCTCAAAGTTTAAGTGAAAAAGGATATAAATCTGGTGTTTTTCTATTGTCTGATGTGTCGAATTCGGAAGAAGAAGTTGTTCAAACTTATATTGGTCCATTCAACAAGGAGGGGGAAGCAAATCAATATTTAAATTCTACTAACTTAACTTCTAAGGGAGGGATTATTGAACTACAATAAATCCTGATCAATTTCTAAAGAATAAATAAAATCTACTGATTTTTTTATGTCTGTATGAAGTAATCTGTCTTTATTCAGAAAATCTACTTCCGATCTGTAACTATCTATAAAGTTTTCAATAAAATCTGAAGACCTATTTTTTCTAAATGCAATTGCCTGAACCGCATTCATTAACTCAATTGCTAAAATTATTTCCACATTTTCTACTACTTTATAAAGTTTTGTAGCAGCATTCGCCCCCATACTTACATGGTCTTCTTGGCCATTTGAAGAAACTATAGAATCAGATGAAGCCGGCGTGCAAAATTGTTTGTTTTGACTAACAATACTTGCAGCAGTATATTGAGGAATCATCATCCCCGAATTTAAACCTGGTTCAGCAACTAAAAATTCAGGAAGTCCTCTTTGACCTGAAATAAGTTGATATATTCTTCTTTCAGAAATATTTCCTAATTCTGAAACAGAAAGAGCTAAATAATCCATACTCATAGCAAGGGGTTGTCCATGAAAGTTGCCTCCTGAAATAACTTTATCTTCTTTTGGGAAAAAAGTCGGGTTATCAGTAACTGAATTTATTTCAGTAGTAAAAATTGATTTTACATGTGTAATTACATCTTTAGTAGCTCCATGAACTTGTGGCATACATCTAAAAGAATACGGATCCTGAACATGTTCTTTTTCCTGTTTCTGAATTTCAGAACCTTCTAATAACTCTCTAATGTTTTCTGCAGTTAATAACTGACCTTTATGTGGACGAACTAAATGAATTAACTCATCAAAACATTCATTTCTTCCATCAAAAGCTTCTAAGGAAATAGTTCCTATTAAATCTGATAGATAAGAAAGTTTTTGTGATTTTAATAAACTCCAAACTCCATAAGCCCCCATAAACTGTGTCCCATTTAAAAGAGCAAGTCCTTCTTTCGATTTTAGATGAATCGGATTCCAATTCATTAATTTCATTACTTCAGAAGTATCCTTTTTCACAAAATATCCATCCTTATTTGGAATATATGTTTCTCCTAAACCAACTAATACTAATGACATATGTGCAAGTGGAGCTAAATCACCTGAAGCTCCTAAAGAACCTAACTGAAATACAACTGGTAAAATGTTATTGTTAAACATATCAATCAGCCGATTTATAGTTTGTAACTGCACAGCAGAATGACCATATGAAAGGGATTGAATTTTTAGAAGTAACATGATTTTTACAATATCCTGAGGAACTTCATCTCCTGTTCCGCAAGCATGAGAAACAACTAGATTTCTTTGTAGTTGTTCCAAATCTTCATCAGAAATCTTATGATTACATAACGATCCAAATCCAGTATTAACACCATAAATAGGATCCTGAGAATTCTTAATCTTTTCATCCAAATACTTTCTGCACTCTTTTACCTTTTTCTCAGATTTTGAAGAAAGTTCAATCTTAATTCCTTCTGATAATATTTTAGAAATATCTGATAGAGTAAGTAACTTCTCTCCTATTTTATACATTTTTGACATTACTGTAATTTTGTAATAAATTCTGAAATTGAGATTTGTTCTTGATTACCTAGTTTCATGTCTTTTACTGTAATTTTTTCAGAATTCATTTCATCTTCCCCAATCATCACTACAAATTCCACTCCTTTCTTATCTGCATAATTCATCTGTTTTTTCATTTTTACAGATGTAGGATACAATTCGGAACTAATCCCATTTTCTCGGAGTTGTTTTAATAAGCCTAAACAAAATACAGATTCCTTTTCACCAAAATTAGCGAACATTACTCTAGTATTCTGATCAATGTTTTCTGGAAAACAATTTAGTTCTTCCATTACCATATAAATTCTGTCTATTCCAAAAGAAATTCCGACACCAGAAACATCATCAAGTCCGAAAACAGAAGTTAGATTGTCGTATCTTCCTCCTCCTGCAACCGAACCAATTTTTACATCATTTTGTTTTACTTCAAGAATACATCCTGTGTAATAATCAATTCCTCTAGCTAAGGTGATGTCAAATTTTAATTGTGCAGTTTTAAGTCCTAATTTGCTAATATTTTCAGAAACAAATTGAAGTTCCTCTACTCCTTTTTTTCCTATTTCAGATTGTTTTAATAGATCTGATAATTCTGAAACATCAGAAGAATTTAGAAATCTCTCTAACACTAAAATACCATCCTCAGAAACTCCTTCTGAACTCATTTCTTCTTTTACTTTATCAATTCCAATTCTATCTAATTTATCTAGTATAATTACAATATTGTTAAATAATTCTGGACAACCCATTATTTCAACCATTCCATTCAACACCTTTCGGTTATTAATACAGATTTCAATATTTGGTATGTTTAAAGATGTAAATACCTCATCAGAAAGTTGTACTAATTCAATCTCTGAAATCAAAGATTTCGTTCCTATTATATCCGCATCACATTGAAAAAATTCACGAAATCTTCCTTTTTGTGGTCTATCAGCTCTCCAAACATTTTGCATCTGATATCTTTTAAAAGGAAAAGTAATATCATTTCTGTTTTGCACAACATACCTTGCAAAAGGAACCGTTAAATCATATCTTAATGCTTTATCGGAAATTTGTTTTTTCAATTCTTTTGAAGTAGAACTTGAATCACAATTTGCTTTTGAAAGAAAATCTCCCGAATTTAGAACCTTAAAAATTAATCTATCACCTTCATCACCGTATTTTCCTGTAAGAGTTTCTGAATTTTCCATTGCAGGCGTCTGTATAGGAGAAAAACCATACTTTTCAAATGCAGATTTAACCACAGAAAAAATATAATTTCTCCGAAACATAACAGATGGAGAAAAATCTCTCATCCCTTTTGGTGTAGAAGCCTTTGTTATCATTTTCTTTATTAATTTCGATGCAAATATCGTAAAATATAATATATATATTTCACTACATTTGCTTTAATAATTATGAGACATATTCTTACATTATTTATTCTTATTTTATCATCATGTAGTATGAATAACAATAGTGATATTGATAATATCAAAAAAGTGTTGTATACCCAACAAGAATGTTGGAACAATGGAGATATTGATGGATTTATGGAAGGTTATTGGAATTCTGAGAAATTAATCTTTACTACAGATAAAGGTATAACTACTTATGGATGGGGAAACACCTTAGATAGATATAAAAACAATTATCCTACAAAAGAAATCATGGGAGAATTAAAGTTTGAGATATATGATGTAAAACTAACTTCCCATAAAACTTCTGTTGTAAATGGAAAATGGGAAATTATTAGATTTAATGGTTTATCACAATTGACAAATAAAATAACCGATCAAATAAAAGAAGATGGTATTCTATTCTCCATCCTCCTAAATGATGCAAATGATAAAAATCACAGAGAAAAATTTAAAAGTTATTTAGATAGTTCTCGTTATTTTTCGAATATTAAATTTATTGACAAAGAAATTGCCTATAAAAAATTACAGGAGGACATGGGAGAGGATCTTTCTTCAGTATTGGATATTAATCCTTTGTCTGATTCCTATGATGCACATGTAAAAGCAGAATTTTCAGATACAGCCGGACTTAAAAAAATAGAAAATTTTATAGAAGATTTTAATGGGGAGGATGTAGTTCAGGATATTTTTTATCAAAGAAATCTGATAGAAAGAATAAAGAAGAACACAAAATTAATTAATCCTCAGGGAGAATTTTGGTTAAATCTAGAGAAATTTCAGAATAACTGGTTAATTGTAAAGGATTCTACTACGTCATTTTAGTGTGAATAAATACTTATCTCTTATAAAATTCAGTCATACCATTTTTGCAATGCCATTTGCCTTAATTGGTTTCTTCTTAGCAAGTCATCAATCCAATTTTAAATGGGAAACTTTGACATATGTAATACTTTGTATGGTTTTTGCTCGCTCAGCAGCAATGGCTTTTAATAGGTATATTGATAGGGATATCGATACTGCAAATCCTAGAACTTCAGAAATACGAGAAATACCAAACGGAAGTATAAAACCAAATGCTGCACTTATTTTTGTAATTATAAATTCTCTTTTATTTATTGCTACCACTTTTCTGATTAATCCAATTTGTTTTTACCTATCTCCTATTGCACTTTTAGTAGTTTTAGGATATAGTTATACAAAAAGATTTACAGCACTTTGTCATTTGGTTTTAGGACTTGGGCTTTCCCTTGCTCCAATTGGAGCATATTTAGCAGTTAGTGGAGAGTTTAGTGTTATACCTCTCCTATTTTCAGCAGCGGTCCTCTTTTGGGTAAGTGGTTTTGATATTATTTACTCTCTACAAGATGAAGAATTTGATAAAAACCAAAAACTCCATTCTATCCCTGTACTCATTGGAAAGAAAAATGCATTAATGATTTCCAATCTTTTACATTTTTTTACTTTTTCAGTACTAAGTATTGCTGGATCATTAGGTGAGTTTGGATT
>JABHQB010000136.1 GCA_018695965.1 Flavobacteriales bacterium
AAAATAACTGAAATTTGATGTTGCTTCTAGTGTTCTAGTTTCAGTTAAGCCTTGAGTTATACCATAAACATTACCTGAAAGCAGAGGTTGATACGCCAGTGTATCTCCATTATTATCTAAGAGAACTAAACCACAGTAATCAAAAGTATAATTAGTGAAATAGTTAGGTATTACCTCAAAATCAATAGTTTTTGGATTAGAAAATGTATCTATTGATAGTAAATTAATTTCAACAGAATCGCAATATGGAGAAGTAGCTGATGGGCAATAATTTCCATCAGGAGCTAATAATGGAAGTTTGTAGGTAGGGTCAGTTATTAAAGCGTACATCAACACATCCATAGATTGCAAAAGAGTTGCATTATAAGCTTCCCATTCGTTTGCAATCCCTGCAGCAGTTTGTGGGTCATCCAGAATTCCCATATAACTTACAATTGCCCAATACATATATTCAATTGCCATACATTCATAATCGCAAGTATAATCATCATAATGGTACCAAGCAGAAACAGGATAAGGGTTTGGAATGCTAGTAAATTGACCCCCTCTTGCTACATCCATAGCATCCGACATTAAAGAAGAGTTAGGTTGCATGCTAAATGCGGCAGGATATACATTAGTATGTCCAACATGGTTTATTGTATGGATAACTTCTTCTACAGTTGCATCATTTCCCCAATGTCCTGTTTGTGATGGGTCTATCTCATCATTGAAAAGCACTGCACTTACTCCATTACCATAATAATTATTAGCAAAGGTATTCATTGTAGAGTTTCCATCTTGAAAGAATATAGGCATTAGCGCATTTTCACTTATAAGTTGCGCTTCAATTAAAGGATCGTCCACTATTCCATCTTCATTGTTGTCCAAAAGTTCAGCTGCAACAGCTGCTACGTGTAATACTTTTGCATCTGATATTGTGCTTTCTGCATAAATACTGAAACAACCTAATACATCCACATACTTTGTAAAAGGAGCAAGAGCTGGGTCATTTGAATTTGGGTTAGGGTCAATTGTAAAACAAACTATGTTTTGGGCAATTCCTAAAAATGGAATAGAGAATAAAAGAACTAATATTTTTTTCATCTTATAGATAGCTTTCGAATTGAGACAAATATAAGAAAATTCTTATTGTATATTTGCCATGTGAAAGGAACTGTAATAAAAACAACAGGAAGTTGGTACTTAGTAAAATCTGAGAAAGGTGATTTGCTAGAATGCCGCCTAAAAGGAAAGTTTCGAATAAAAGGAATTAAAAGCACTAATCCTATTGTGGTAGGAGACGAGGTTGTTTTGGAAAAATCAGATGATTCCTACATGATTATAAAGTTGATAGACAGAAAGAATTTTATTGTTCGAAAATCAGTAAATTTATCAAAACAAACTCATCTTATTGCTTCTAATATAGATCAGGCAATACTGATGATAACTTTGTTGAATCCTATAACTACCACAACTTTTATTGATCGGTTTTTGGTTTCTGCAAATGCTTTTGGTGTTGAGGTTGTATTACTTTTTAATAAAACAGATTTGTATAACAACGAGAATAAAGATAATCATAAAGAACTAATTAAGGTTTATAAGAAAATAGGATACAAAACCATCTCTCTTTCTGTTTTAGAAGATGATTTGTCCAATGTAAAAGAAGTGATGAGAGGAAAAGTAAATTTAATTTCTGGTCATTCCGGAGTTGGTAAATCTACCTTGATAAATAAGTTGCAACCAGATCTTCATATTAACACAAAAAAAGTTTCGGAAAGTTATAATCAAGGTCAACATACCACAACTTTTTCGGAGCTTCATGAGTTAGATTTTGGATCCTCAATAATTGATACACCAGGAATAAAAGGTTTTGGTTTGGTGGAGATTGATAAAAATGAAATTACAAATTTATTCCCAGAGTTTTTTGCTTTAAAAAGCAAATGCAAGTTCCATAATTGCATTCATCTTAATGAACCAAACTGCAAAGTGAAAGATGCAGTTGTAAAAAATGAAATAGCAGAAAGTAGATACTTTAGCTATTTAGGAATGATAGAGGAAGAGGAGGAAAATTATAGATTAAACGATTACTAATGAGAGCAGTTATTCAGAGGGTAAGTCAGGCGTCAGTTAGTATTGATGAAAAAAAAGTTGCTTCAATAAATGAGGGAATTTTAGTTCTTTTAGGAATTGAAACTCAAGATACAAAAGAAGACTCGGAGTGGCTTTCAAATAAAATTTCGTCATTGAGAATTTTCTCAGATAAAGATGAGAAAATGAATAAATCCGTTACAGAAGTTAATGGAGAGGTTATTGTGGTAAGTCAGTTTACACTACATGCAAAAACAAAGAAAGGAAACCGACCATCATATATAAAATCTTCCAGACCAGAACATGCTATGCCCTTGTATGAACAATTTAAAAAAGATTTGTCTGATGTAATAGGAAAAGAAGTTCAGTCTGGAGAGTTTGCTGCAGATATGAAAGTTTCTTTAACCAATGATGGACCTGTCACTATAATTATTGACACAAAAAATAAAGAATAATTATTTTTTCATTCCGTCAGGAATTCCATAGAAATGTATTATTTCTATCTTTTCAGAAAGTGACATAATTCCAGGATTTATCCCTAGTTTATTTTGAGGAATTTCAACTCCTAAATCTGAGTAATACTCTTTCCATGTTTCTAAAGTGTCCTTGGTCTCGGGATGAAGAAAGGTCATAGGTTGTAATTGAAAAATAGAATCTTTTGAGAAAGCTTCATATATTAGTTCCGAGCAGTAATATTTGTCATTATTTATTAAAAACACATCATCATACTCTTTGTTTAATTGGGATTTTGAAAATGACACGGCATTTGCAATAGAATAAGAAAAATCCTTAGTCAATCTTCCAACAATAACTTTCGGATCTCCATTTTGATCAAAAGAACGATTTAAGAAATCATCCATCTTTGTTAATATTACTTTTGGAGGAATTGATTCCAGAACTTTTAATGTATCATTATCAGAAACTATTAATCCGATATGCGAAAAATTTGCTCCATTATATCCTGGAGTTACCAATTCGATTGCATCACAAAGAGGAGAAGAGTCTAAATCTTGAAAAAGAATATCACCTACTTCAAGTTGAAATGCCGAATCTAAAAGAATATCACCTACTTCAAGTTGTAATTTAGAATTTTCTTTAGTAGTATTATTTCCGCAAGCAATAGAAAAGCAACTAAGTAATATAACCCAATCTTTCATTCTTCAAACATAAAAAAAGAGGACCGATTAAGGTCCTCTTCTATAATTTTATTTAACAACATTTAGTCAGCTAAAACAATAATTTTATTGTTTTGCATTTCAATCACACCTCCGTTAATGTCAAAGTTCTTACTTTCATTATTATTATCAATGACAACAATAGAACCCTTTGTAAGTGTAGAGATAATAGGAGCGTGATTATTTAGAACTCCAAATTCACCATCTGTACCAGGAAATTTAACAGAAGTAACTTCTCCTTCAAATAGTTTGTTTTCTGGTGTAATTATTTCTAATAACATAATTTCTTATTTAGCGTCTGCTAACATTTTTTCTCCTTTTTCAATTGCCTCTTCAATAGAACCAACAAGGTTAAATGCAGCTTCAGGATATTGGTCAACTTTTCCATCCATAATCATGTTGAATCCTTTAATAGTATCCTGAATATCTACAAGTACTCCTTTAAGCCCAGTAAATTGTTCAGCAACATGGAAAGGTTGTGATAAGAATCTTTGTACTCTTCTTGCTCTATGTACTGCTAATTTATCTTCTTCAGATAATTCGTCCATACCAAGAATAGCAATAATATCTTGTAGTTCTTTGTATCTCTGAAGAATCTCTTTTACTTTCTGAGCACAATCGTAATGTTCTTCACCAACTACATCAGGAGTAAGAATTCTTGAAGTTGAATCTAATGGATCTACCGCAGGATAAATACCTAACTCAGCAATTTTTCTTGAAAGTACTGTTGTAGCATCAAGGTGAGCAAATGTTGTAGCAGGTGCAGGGTCAGTTAAATCATCTGCAGGTACATATACTGCTTGCACAGAAGTAATAGAACCATTTTTAGTAGAAGTAATTCTTTCTTGCATAGTTCCCATCTCTGTTGCTAATGTTGGTTGGTATCCTACAGCTGAAGGCATTCTTCCTAATAGTGCAGACACCTCAGAACCTGCTTGTGTAAAACGGAAAATATTATCTACAAAGAATAATACATCTTTTCCTTTCCCTTCTCCATCACCATCTCTAAAGTACTCAGCAATTGCTAATCCAGAAAGTGCAACTCTTGCTCTTGCCCCTGGAGGCTCGTTCATTTGTCCGAACACAAATGTTGCTTTTGACTCTCCCATTTTTGAGTGGTCAACTTTTGATAAATCCCATCCTCCTGCTTCCATTGATTGGTTAAAATCTTCACCATAATTGATAATTCCTGATTCTAACATCTCTCTTAAAAGATCGTTTCCTTCTCTAGTTCTTTCACCAACTCCGGCGAATACTGAAAGTCCACCATGTCCTTTAGCGATATTGTTAATTAATTCCTGAATAAGTACAGTTTTACCTACACCAGCTCCACCAAATAATCCAATTTTACCACCCTTTGCATACGGCTCAATAAGATCAATTACTTTAATTCCAGTAAATAATACTTCAGTAGCTGTAGATAAATCTTCAAACTTAGGAGCATCTCTGTGAATTGGAAGTCCAGAAGTCTTGTCCAAATCTTCCATTCCATCAATAGCGTCTCCAATTACGTTAAATACCCGACCTTTAATATGTTCTCCGGCAGGCATTTTTATTGGAGCCCCAGTTGCAATAACTTCAGTACCTCTGCTGACGCCATCTGTTGTTTCCATTGAGATAGTTCTTACAGTATCTTCACCAATGTGTTGTTGGCATTCTAAAATTAATTTACTTCCATTTTCTCTAGTAATTTCTAAAGAATCGTAAATATGTGGAAGTTCTGTTGAATCATCTTCAAATATTACATCCACTACAGGTCCAATAATTTGAGAAACTTTACCAATGTTTTGTGACATATTTTTTGTTTTATTTAGATTAAAATAAATCGTTAATTTTCGACAGCAAATTTACATTTTTTTATTTGTTTGATTATATAAAGTATGTAAATAAATTTATGTTTAATTTTGAACAGTTTTTTAACAATATAAATAAGAGAAATTTGTGAAGATTTATAATTCTATTGAGGAGTTTTCTCCTGAATTTAACGTAGCTTTAACCTTAGGAACTTTTGATGGCGTTCATATTGGTCATCAATCTATATTAAAGCAGCTTAACCAAGATGCAAAAAAGATAGGTGGAGAAAGCGTTCTTTTAACATTTTATCCTCACCCACGTCATGTATTATTTCCTGACGATCAAAAGTTAAAATTACTTACTACAATTGAAGAAAGATCAAAGATGTTGGAAAGTTATGGATTACAACATTTAATAGTACAAGAATTTACCCCTGCATTTTCTAGAATAAAAGCTGTGAATTTTGTAAGAGATGTATTGGTAAATAAACTAAAAGTTAAAAAACTGATTATTGGGTATGATCATCATTTTGGAAGAAATAGAGAAGGTAATTTTGAAGATCTTCTAAAATTATCAGATTTGTATTCATATAGTATAGAAAAAATAGAGCCTCAAAGATTTAAAGATATATCAGTTAGTTCATCAAAAATCAGGAAACTAATAATAAACAATGAAATTGAAGAAGCTACTGATTATTTGGGTCATAGTTTTTGTTTGAAGGGAAAAGTTGTAAAAGGAAAACAAAATGGCAGTAAAATAGGATTCCCTACTGCTAATATTCAGATAGAGAATAAATGGAAACTAATTCCAAATGATGGTGTTTACGCAGTAATGGTTACACATAATACTGTAAAATATTCAGCTATGATGAATATTGGTTGCAATCCGACATTTGATTCAAAACAAAGAACCTTAGAAGTTCATATTCTAGATTTTAATCAAGATATTTATGGAGACGAATTAAGAGTAGAGTTTGTAAAAAGAATTAGAGAAGAAAAGAAATTTCACTCAGAACAGGAATTGAAAGACACCTTAAGAATAGACGAAAATAAAGTTAGAAATTTATTAAAATAAGATTTTCTTTAAAAAACACCATTTATTTCATAATTTCTAATCGGGCAAATTTTATTAATAATTGCTTGTTACCAATTCCATTAAAGAAAACGGTAGCTTTTTTGTT
>JABHQB010000137.1 GCA_018695965.1 Flavobacteriales bacterium
CGAAGAAACACTAGATTTTTTCCCACCAAATCGTATTACTGGAGAAAATATTCTTATTACTCGCCTAAAACCAAATCCTGATGGAAATGGGGAGAAAATCCATCTAGAAGGAACATGTGTTATTAATAATGGTAGTTATAATGCAGGATTTTCACCTGTATCAGCAGCAATGTTTGTCAATAAAATAGATGAAACTAAAGTAGAGGCTGCTATGCAGAAATATCTAGAGGAAAAAGCAGCAGAAGAACATCCTGAAACCGATATTGAACTACTTAAACGTCGATTTATGATTAGTGAATCAGAAAGACACTTTATGACTGATGAAAATGGTGATCCTAATGTATTTGATTTCACAATTGAAAGTATTGAGGTTCTTTCTAGTGCTAATATCTTATATCTAGCATGTGAAAAAATGATAGAAAAGTTGCAATTTACTAAAGAAGAAATCACTAAATCATTAGAAGGAGAAGAATCTAGTATTGAAATTACTGATGCCTTAACAGTTATGGCGGCTAAGGATATTACAATTAAAGATGAAACACATACACTTGGATATTTACTTCAAGATTACATGCTTCGTCTTATTAGTAAAGATGACCTTATCTTTTCAGGCTATTGTAATCCACATCCACTTCAGAAAAAAATTATTATTAGAGTTGCTTTGACTAATAATGATAATGAAAATGTAAAAACAAAATTATTTGCGGTAATTGATTATTTGATTGGAGAATATAATAAAATTAGAACTTCACTAAATTCTCAGTTTGGTGATATGAATTAATTATTAATTATTAATTATTAATTATTATTTATCGGTCCAAATTTTGAAGGACAAATAACTGCTTCTCAGCTGGTTGATTGAGGAAGAAATCATAAGTAATTTCTCGTGTAACAATTGTTTTTTCTTCCATATGGATTTTATGAAGAGCATAAATAAGTGGTTTAAATACAAATCTTGTATCTCGGTGTGCGACTTCTTTTTTTATAAAACACTGAATATAGGCAAAATGAAGTTTATTTACAGTATCATTAATACTTTTATTATGGTTTTTAAATAGGTCGCTATATTCAGGAAAGTATTTAAGGTACAACTTCAACTGTTTCTCTTTTCTAAGATTCAAATATCTTTCTAGCATATTATTTGTATTTCCTTTAATAAGTCGAGCATGACAATACTGCTGTCCTCTAATTTTAGCACGAACATTGTTTTCTGTATTTTTTAATACAAGTCCCTGACTCTCAATACCAAGTGTTTCTGTGTATTTTCGTGCATCTTGGAAAGAATCAAATGAGAATCTTGTAGGAATAATAACATTAACATTTCTTTCTTGTAGGAGATATTTCTGTACTAGTTCTAAATCAAGAAGATGAATTTTATCATCTACAATTTTACGAGCTTCTACTAAGATGATTTTAGCTTTTTCTACTGGACATACAATACGATTATCAGGATGTAGAATAACAAAACTATAACAGAATGATTTTTCAAGTAGATTCAAATCAAAATCTAGAGTTTCAAAAAACATCTCCCTAAATGTTTTATCGCTAATAAAACTTGTTCCTGCTCCTACACTACTTCGTGTGCTAATCTGCCAGATGTCATTATGAAAGAATACATTAATATTTGTGCCATCGTAGAACTCTTCATAACTCAATAGACGTGTGTCAGTATCTCCAATTAGGTCTGACTTTTCAGGACAAGCACCAACTATCTGATTAGTTATTCTATCAAAAACTAGACCTCTGCATCTTCGAACATCTAGGTCTTCAATATCTGCCTTTTTCTTGTTATATTTAAGAAGATACAAATTTAGATTAGGAAAATCTTTATAGATAATATTCTTTTCACAGAAAATTGAAATCAACTCCTCGAATGATGATTCAGGTTTAACAAAAGAAAGTCGTCTAGATTGTGTAAATTTAATTAATGACTGGGATGATGATGATGATGATGATGATGATGATGATGAAAGCATTGTGTATTTGTATTTATCTAGAATTACTTTCAAGTAAATAAAATCAATTTTTTTTCAATTAACGGATTTAAAAAAAATATCCTTGTTTAATATAACTATGCAAGACGATACTTTTACTTTAGAAGATTTCGAAGGTGAATTCATAGAAGAACCCTTTGATTTAGAAGACAATCCAAAAAAAACACAAACAGGTGGTGCTAATGAAAATGTTCCTAAAGGAGTCCCAGAAGGCTTAGCAGAAATGTTTAGAGACCAATTTGAACCTGAAGAGGGAAATGTAGATGAATCTGAACCTGAAGACTCAAATTCTAATTCAATGCCCCCATTAGAATCAGGACCGGAAGAAGAAGAAGAAGAAGTAGTAGTTGCACCTGATCCAGTTGCTCCTAAAGAAGAAGAAGAAGAAGAAGAAGAAGAAGCTGCTCCTGAAGACGAAGATGAAGAAGATGAAGAATCAAATGTAGATTTAGGAAGTGTTGAAAGTATTGGAAATGAAAGTCTTGAGGGTGATAATGATACTAGTAGTAGTAGTAGTACTAGTGTTGGGGAAGTTCCAGAAGGCGATAGAGAAGAATCCGAATTTATTATAAATGATGATGACTTTGAATTATTAGATTCAGAGAAACCATTATTCATTAGAGAAGAAATAGAATTACCTGAGTACAAGGTTATAACAACCGAAGAAGAACAAATAGCAGATGTTATGAATGAAATAATGAGAAATATTCCAGAAGATAAAAGAGAAGATAAAAAAGTATTGAAACGTGTAAGAAAACAAGTAGAATCATTCACTATTCTAAAAGAAAAACATTCAAGTTTTAATGACAGAAATGAAATTGATGGTTCTAAATTTTTAACTAGAGATTATAAACCAATTGTCTCCAATATATTAAATGGAGACTTTTCAAGTAAGTTATACAAACCAATTGTGCATCAATCAAAGATTTTATATAGAAATGAAATAGTTGATAAAGAAGGACATAGTGTAATGCAATATACACTTGATTCTACTGAAAATGAAATGAAAAGTAATACTGATATAATTAGTGTTCAAAGTGGCTTAAGAAGAAAATATAAAAATACACGCCTTAGACAAAATTACTCCTATAATACTGAAATGAGAGAATTAAATGAAACATTTGAAGATTATAAAAATTTATCGGATAATGGATACAAAGTAAAGATAGAAAATTCTGCTGAAGTATTTAATGCATGTTTTCAAGAAAATGATATGTCGGTTATATCAAGACCTGGAATTCCAAATACAAAATCATTTGATAAACATATAGAATCAGGTGGTATTAATTTAAATCTTGACAACAATCCATTTGTTAGTAATAATCATATCACAGTTACTGGATTAATGAAATTACCTAACAATTTAGTTAAAGTTTCTAATTTCTTAAAAAAACCACTTAGAACATGTATTGATGGAAACTACTTAGATTTTTCAGTAGGTGATTCATTTGATTCAAGTGAAGTCCAACATATAAATTTGGGAATAGTTAAAGGAACAAATGTTAAAGTGTGCCTAAAATTAGATGATTCAGAAGAATTTTTAGATGTTACTGGAAAAGTGAGTGATATATTAGATAAGGAGTACATAGTACAATTAGATGAATCTACTGATTTCAAAAAAGTTGAAAAAGTAGTAAAGGTAAAAAAGGGTGATAAAACTATTAAAGTCCTTAAATCAGAATCTAAAAATAATGAATCAAATGACAGAAATTGTTTTACAACAGAATTTGAACTTTTCAAATTTCCACTGGAACCATTAAATAAAAAAAAAATGGAGGAACTCCTTCATGAAATAGTTCCCAATTCTTCGGATGTAATACAGAAGCATATGCAAGATTTAAAACTATGTGTTAATTTATCAGAGGTTAATGATGTTTTACATAAATACGACCTAAAAACTGATGTAATAACTGCTGATTCTTTAAAACCAGTTTTGGATCATATGGAGGTTAAAAACGAAACAATTATAAATGAAAGTAGAATAAAATCAGTAAAGTTTAAAGAACTTTTAGAGAGGGAGCCAATAATTAAAACGCAATTTGCCGAATTACTTAATAAAAAACTTCTTGAAGAATATCGCGAATACTATGGCGATTATCCACATTATAATACTAATATTGATTCCGTTGCTCAAAGATTAAAATGGCTCTATTCTCAATATGACCAAGGAACACTCTTATTCAAGAGTATAATACTTAAAATGTTTGGAGGTTTCTATAAAAATATAAATACGAGCCGTCAAAAAACAACTTCTGAAATAAATAAATTAGAACAAAATCTATTGGATAATAGACAAGAATTAAATCGTGAAATGGATATGGAAGTAAGAAGTTCTAATAAATGTCCAGATAAAAAGTTAGTAAAAATTTATACTTCCATGAAAGATTTAGAAGCGGATAATATGAAAACTATTTATGTAGATGAAGACAAACGTCCAGTTATTGAAAAAAGAGAAATGTTACCTGGAGAACCACTTCCTTATGCCCAAATGTCTGCTGCTGATGTTTTAATGAGAGAAAACGATGAATTTATTGTTAAATTAGGACACTATTGTCTTCTAGATGAAGGTCTAACTAATAAACGTGTTTTTAAGAGATCTCCGGTTGATGGTGGAGAAATCTGGACACTAGAAAGTTCTATTGAAGTAGATAGTTTAGTATCTTCTAATGAGGATTTCTGTAATCAATACAATATGAATATATCCGAATTAATTAAAACAGTTGGAAATGCAGTTAAATGTTTCTATGATAAATCTCAGAGACTCTGTTTAACAACTAAAATTCAGGAACTATTAGAAAGGGAAAATGTCATAAAAAATAAATTAGGTGAGAGAAGAGAAATGCTTTCATTTGTAAGAGATTCTGAAAATTATTTAGAACACCTTAAAAAACTACAGGATACTCTTCAGACTAGACTTAAATTATATAGAAAACTCCAAGAAAACACCTATAATTTAGAAGTTAAAAAATATGCCGAAGTAGCAGAAGGTGTTGGTGAAAGCGAACACAAAGAATTATATAATAAAATCGATAAATATTTAACATCAATCAATAAATTACCGAAGGAAGATGCGTATAAATTAATCGATGCCTTTTTAAAGAAATATGGAAGAAATTTTGATTCTAGTAATGATGAAAATCCTAAAAATATTTATTGTAAAATAGGTTCAAAAGTATTAATGTGTAAGCATCATACCCATTTAATTACATTCTATACTAATCCTGAAAAAGCAGAATCAACACTAGAGTATTTAAAACAGAGATGGTGTTCTGAGCATGAAGGTAAATATTATTGCACTAATTGTGGAAATGAAGTTTTTGATGGAGAATATGAAAAGGTAGAAGGATTTGCCTCTAATGGCGCATATTTAAATACTACTGAAGTTATGGACCCCGACGATGATGATAAAGCAGCAGTAGCAGAAGTAGAATATCTTGAAAAATTACTTGAACATGAAGAAGATGCTGATAAAGAAGCTAGTAAATTAGTTAATGATATTATAAAAACTCTTACTGGAATTATGGGAATAAGACTTAAGTCCGATGATACAATTTCAACAATAAAAAAAACATTAGAATTGAATAATATCGTCATAAAACAAAAAGATGCTTGGTTAGCAGGACAAAAGAAAGCACCAAAAAATCAAGCAATTATAGATAAAGCATATTCTAATTACAAATATAGAAGTACTATAATTAATGCATCAGCTGCACTTTTTGTATTCCTCCAGGTAAATTTATTAGGTTATATAATCAAAAAACCACACTCAAGATGTAAAGCTTCATTAAAAGGATTTCCGTTAGACACCGATGAATTAAAAACAGAAGGAATTATTTATATTAAATGTATTCTTGAAACTCTAAGAGATAGTGGTAGTAGTTTATACGACACTCTAAAAAAAATAAAAATACAAGAAACTCTGGTAAAAATGATAAAGTATTGTCTAAAAGATAAATACATTAAAAATCTTATCCAATTAAAACGTGATAATGATATGTTAGAAACTGCTTCAGGAGATAAAGTCAAAAGAAACTGGAATGAATTTAAACCTCCACTTGGAGATTTCAATATTCCTTATGATAATATGGATGTAATGGAATCCACTGACCCTAAATTTACTGAACACACTAATTTACTCTCATTAAAAGTTATTGAAAATATGAATGGTGTTATTGACCAACAAGCGGTAGAAAACAAAATGTATGACCCTGTGCCATTAGGAAATACATGCTGTAGTGAAACATTAAATGATAACTATAAGTATAGCGATTTCTTCAAATCAGACGACAATGTAGTACCATTAATAAATATTCTAAATACAATGGATACAAGAGATGAACAGGATATAACTAGTAGAATTATTTTAGACAGAAACAAACCAAGAGAAAAGATTGAAAGGTTCGATAAGCAATTATTTCCTGAAGAGGAAGACGAAACGGATAGAAAAAATGTATTCATTGAAAAAATTACTGAGGGCTCATTTATTGGACAACCTAGAATATTTGATGAAGATGGAATATGTATTATTACTGGACAGAGAAAGTCTGATTTAATTCAATTAGAAGTAACATCAGAAATGTATTTAGAATTCATTGAAAGATTTAATAAATCAAAATTATACAAAAAAGTTATCAATGATAGAATTTATTCAGCAATTAAATTACTAGAATATCTTAAAAAGTCTAATTTAATTTTAAAGGAGAATAAATTTATTGGTGAAATGATTACTAACTTAGTGCAGTATAATACGGACAAAAATGATGAAATCTTGGAAGAAACCTTTAATGAACTAACTGAAAATATAGAAAGTGAAAGGGATGATTTACTGGTTGTATGGGAGGAAAATCCAATCTGACTACACTTGTGATCTGCGCAATAGACCAAGAACGGACCTTTTACGGATCATCCGGGCTGCCTTTGCGACCCGAATGGGGTCTTTGCAAGATGGAAACGCGGAGTTCAAAGAATTCTGCAGCGGTCTTACCTCCCACTGTACTAAAGATGCTTTTGTGAACTTGTTTGGAAGAGTGTGCGGGTACATAAAACTCAGGAAAATATCGTACAATGGTCGAATCGGCCACTTTATAGCAAATGCTCTGAACCGATTAATACTGCTATCAACGAACAACAAGACCGTTGATCGCGTTTGTCATGAAACATCTAGAGATTTGAAGGACTCTATTGACTTC
>JABHQB010000138.1 GCA_018695965.1 Flavobacteriales bacterium
TACTGATTTAGCAAAAGGAACTTATATTGTAAAAACTGCCAAGTACAATACTGTTTTTATTAAAAAATAAATTATGAAGAATAAAAATTATATATTAGCATTATTAGTGATGTCAATATTTGTAGCATCCTGTAAAAAAGATGGAGAAGAAATTACACCAATTAATCCATCTCCAACTGCACATTCAGTAAATGTTCCAGATTTTGTAAATAATTTTGCATTATCAGGCCCAATGCCTATTCCTGCTGACAATCCACTTACAAAAGAGGGAATCGCTTTGGGTAGAAAATTATTTTACGAAAAGAAATTATCAGGTGATAACACTATGGCTTGTGCTTCTTGTCATGCTCAGGAACTTGCTTTTTCAGATAACAATCAGTTTTCTGAAGGAATTACTGGTGATTTGGGAGACAGGCAAGCAATGGCGATTATTAATTCTGCATGGGATGATTTATTCTTTTGGGATGGTCGTGCAGTTTCTTTAGAAGACCAAGCATTTGGTCCGGTAGTTAATGAGGTAGAATTGAACACTACATGGCCAGAAGTAGAAGCAAGACTTCAAAATGATGCAGAATATCCAGAATTATTTAAGAAAGCATTTGGAACAAAAACAATAGATTCTGTTTTGGTTTCAAAAGCAATAGCTCAATTTGAGAGAACCATGGTTTCATTTAATTCTAGATTTGATAGATTCTTTTATGGTTCTGAAGATATTTTTACTGACTCAGAAGAAAGAGGATTTGATTTGTTTTTTGACAAAGCAGAATGTGTTCATTGTCATTCAGGTCCAATGTTAACAGATTTTACTTTCAGAAATAATGGTTTGGATGCAACTTTTGATGATATTGGACTTGGGAAAGTAACTGGATTGGCTTCAGATGAGGGTAAGTTTAAAGTTACAACCCTAAGGAATATAGCACAAACAGCACCGTATATGCATGATGGAAGATTTGCTACCTTAGAGGAAGTAATAGATCATTATAATAGTGGTGTTGATTCTCTTTCTCCAAATTTGGATGAAGAAATGATGCACTTTACTGAAGGCCTTGAATTGACTGATCAAGAAAAAGTAGACTTAATAGCCTACTTAAATACATTTACTGATTATACTTATTTAGCAAATCCAGACTTTTCGGATCCTAATAAATAGTAATTAACTATTATTAAATAGATATATGAGAACATTCTTGATATTATTTATATTGATTACATCATGTAATCCAAAATCTACTCCTTCATTTAAAGTAGATTATAAAGGAGCTTTAAAAAACATGATGCACAAAGGAGATTTATCAGCAAAGATTTCTTTATCCGAAATTAATGAAATTAATTATTTATATGCTTTAGGAGCTGTAGAAGAATTAAAAGGAGAGGTTCTGGTAATAAATAGTAATGTCTTTGTTTCTTCTGTTAGTACTCTTGATACAATTAAATCAATGTTCATTGACACTACATTTAACAAGAATGCGTCTTTATTGGTTTACGCTTCAGTAGAAGAATGGATATCAATTAATATCCCAAACACTATTATAACTTATGAAGATTTTGAGGTGTTTGTAGAGGAAATTGCTTTAAAGAAAGGAATAAATACTGACAAACCATTTCCATTTATGATTGAGGGTATTGCTAAATCATTTGACTGGCATATTATAGATTGGCCTGAGGATGACACGGAACATTCTCATGAGAAACATATTCACTCAGGATTGTATGGTACTCTTGAAAACCAAGAGGCTGAAATGTTAGGTTTTTATTCGAATAAACATCATGCTATTTTCACACATCATACAACAAATATGCATATTCATGTAAAATCTGAAAAAGTAATTGGACATATTGATGATATGACCTTTGGAATAGATATGATGTTAAAGATACCTAAATAATAAAACCCACTCATATGAGTGGGTTTCTTTTTGGTGGACCTCTCGGTCCTTATTTCGAACTTTTTTCGAGCTTTTTTATAGCTTTTTTGTAATATTTTTTTTAAAAGTTTTATGTAAAAATATTCCATTTAATATTATTATAATTGCAAAAATTAATTAAAAAATAAATGATGATTAAAAATATTCTTGTTACAATTCTAGTATTAAACTTTATACAAGTTCATGCACAAAACATAGTATTTTCTGAAGACTTTAATTCTGGATCTATTCCTGTAAATTTTACAACGTATGATTTAGACTTAAATATGGTAAGCCCGATGCTTACCACTTTTTTTCCAAATCAAGCTTCCTTTAAGGGTGTGAATTACTTGGGATTTACTTTTGCTGGTAGCCCATCACTTTTTACTTCTCCATCAATTGCAGACAAATGGATGGTTACTCCAGCTATAACATTATCAAATAATTCTGATGAAAAGACGTTAAGATTTGATGCAGCGGCAGGTGATGTAAATTCTATAGATGGAGTCGAAATATATGTATCTTTGGGAAACACTCCTGTAGATTTTTTAAACTCTACAGCATTGTATAATTCAACAGGAATTGGAGAACCATACATTGGTGGAGAAGGATGGGCTACTATTGATGTTGATATAACAGCTTATTCAGGTCAAACTATACATATTGGATTCAGAAATAATAATTACAATCAGTTTGTAATTGGGATAGATAATATTGAAGTAATCGAACAATCAGTAATTAGTAATGTAAATGACGAGATTTCAGATAGACTGATAACTAATTCAAATAATAGAGTTGTTAAAATGACAAACCTGTTAGGAAGAGAAATAAAAGAGAAGAAAAATCAACCTCTCTTTTACATCTATGAAGATGGAACGGTAGAGAAGAAAATAATTCTTGAATAAAATTTGATTTGTAGTTTTTAGTATAGGGTTCGAATCCTGCTACCCCGACAATTCCCCCCCCTATTTATTCGTGACTTAAGTTTATTCAGAATAAAACAGTTGTTAGTCTATTTCCTTATCAAAGGCCTTTTCCAGCTGTGACGAGATGTCGGTGTGATGATGAATCAATCTCCATTTGCCGTTTTCCAAATGAAAAATATTTGTGGCTCTATGGCTTACGCTTAGTAGTTTTCCGTCTGGACCTATATTTTCACCTTCTTCTACACAAGTAGTATATCCTAAATCTGTTCCCGCATATACATGCAAGTCATTGCAGATAATTTTACCTCCTAATTTCATTGCAGCTACATTTTTAAATTCTTTATTCACCTCATTCCAACCTTTTAGACAACCTCCAAAAGGCCCCATGTAAGTAATTGAATCGGTATGTGACCAAAGATCGTTCAAAGGTTCCAGATTGCCGTTAAACATTGCATTTAGTCCATCATATAACTGATTATTAGCTTCTATAAGTTCTTCTGTTCTCATCTCGTTAGATTTTGAAACTACATTATCTGAAGTTTGTTGTTTGTTATTACAAGAATTGCAAAAAGTAATTGTCATTGAGACAACTAAAATAATTCTGGTCAAATCTAATACTTTTTTCATTATAATGATATTTTTTAAGACAAATATACTGTAAAATTTACAGTCCTATGTTATTTTGAGTGTTAATCATGGAGTTCTAAGATATGACAGGTTTACAATGAATTTATTACAATAGAAAACAATTTAGATATTGATTTATTAAAGTATCCTTTGGTAACATATTACTTGTATTTTTGATTCTGAAGAGACAGTTCAAGGATGTGCTTTAGAAGAAAAACAAAAAATATCAAGAAAAATAATTTTAAATAAATAACTATGAAAAAACTCCAACTTTTTTCTCTTCAAAATTTCCTATTAATTTTTTGTAAGTTTGCTTTATGAGAAAACTAAATTATATATCAATAGCATTATTATGTGTTGGGGGATTTTTTAAGCATAATTCATATCCATACGCTAATGTTCTTGTTTCAATTGGATTCGCTGCAGTAGCTATCACGTTTGTAGCTATGGCTATTTCTAAAGAAAAATAAAATTATTTTAGAAAGCATTTTTTAATCAAGAAATCCAATTAATTTTTTAAGTTTGTATTAGTAGATTTTAGTTAGAAGATCAATACCTAAGGATAATATAATTCTATTTTATATTTTTAGTGATGGTAGTTTTGAGAAAAACTCTGAAGTAGAATAAGTGAATTGTCATCAACAAACCGACAACCATTCCGACAACAATAAAAAGAAATCCCTTATATATTATTGATATACAAGGGATTACCTTACTGTGATGTGGACCTCTCGGTCCTTATTTCGAACTTTTTTAGGAAATTATTGAATCTAAGGTTGTAATCCTGATACCCCGACTTTTGTTTCTTAGAATTCTGATGATCTTTTTAACTGACTGATATTAATGATCTCTAAGTCATTTCTCTTACTTGAGATAATCTTTTCTTGAATTAATTCAGAGAATAGTCTCGATGTTGTTTCTGGTGTAGTGCCAACTATTTCTGAGATCTGTTTTCTGCTTATTCTCATGTTAATTGTTTTTTGATCTTTTTTAAATCCATATATCTCTATTAAATTTAATAATGAAGTGCATATGCGCTGCTTAACAGATCTCTGAGCTAAATCTACTATATTTCTTTCAGATAATTTTATATCATTCGCCATGCGTTTAATAATCTCATCTTTTACGAGAATATTATCTCTTAAGGTTTGATCTATAATGTTTTTTTGGAAGAAACAAACTTCTGAATCTTCGAGTGCTATTGCTGAGGCTTGATATCTGTCATCTGAGATTAAAGATCTATATCCTATTACATCTCCTTCTTTCAAGAATCGTAAAGCTTGTTGCTTTCCATCTAATCCTATTTTTGTAATTTTAATCTTTCCTGTTCTTATACAATATAGACCTGTAGGTAAAGTTCCCTCAAGGAATATAATGTGTCCTCTTTTATATAGATTAACTCCTTTATATACGGAAAGGCTTTCTGAATCATTGTTCCCTATGTTACAAAATATCGAGTTCTCTTTATTTTCACATTCGTGACATTTGTTATTATAATTTTTCTTGAACATATCGCAAAATTATATAAAATATATATTAGGATATATGATATATGTCATAATCCACTAATGATTAATAACATTGTTTATTCTATTTAACAGTTTTTATTTTGTAATCAATATTTCTAACATATAAAACATATCATGAATACAATAGGAAGTATATTAATTGTGGTTTTATTCTTTATTATAGGGAATAAGATTATGTCTGTTAATAGATCTAGATAGTTTATTAAAATGATACAGATTATTAAAATGATACAGAGTGAGAATCTTTGGATAGATCTTGACAAGAAAAGGATTGGTTTGACTCCAATTATCATAATTCTCCAAACAGAATTAGCGGCAATCGCTATTTATTATGTAAGTAAACTTAACGACTTCCCAACATTTATTATAATATTAGTTATTGCTTATCTTGCTTCAATTGGAAATGCGTTAAATATTGCTTGTGTAAATATGAGATATATTATCTACTTCTTTGGAACCAGTTGCATGGCTTCAATATTATCAATGTTATATTGTTTGAGTCAATAAGGTTATGTCGAATTCTATAATATTAATATGTACTTATTCTATAAACAAACATTTTAGAGAATTTAATTAATGCAAAAAAACAGAAATTGGTTGTTTAGATTCTTTCGGGATAAGAACTTAAAGTATTATAATTCAAGAATTAAAACTCCTCCGTATTTGGAATTAGATGAGTTCTTCCCTGACTATAGAATTTTAGAAGAGAATTGGGAAGTGATAAAATTAGAGGTAGAGCGCATTGTTAAATCGGGGAAAACCCTTCCAAAGTTTCATGAAGTAGATGATGGTCAGTCGTATATTTCAGATAATGATGGGGTCTCGTGGAGTTTAATAACTTTGTTATTGTATAATTCTTGGCATAAAGAAAATATCAAGATGTGCTCTAAAACAACTGCTATATTAAAGGGTTTGAGAGGAGTGAAAAGTGCTTATTTTTCTATTTTATCTCCAGGAAAAATTATACCTCCTCATGTTGGTCCTTATAAAGGCATAATTAGATATCAGCTAGCTCTAAGTATTCCAAAAGAAGGAGAGTGTAAATTAATTGTTGATGGAAAAGATTATTTCTGGAAGGAAGGTAAGTCTGTTTTGTTTGACGACACTTATTTACATGAGGTACAAAACAATACAGATGAAATGAGAATTGCTTTACTTTTAGATATAAAAAGAAAAATTCCTGGTTTTCTCAGATATTATGATTTATTTATCTTTAAATTAATTCAACTGATTCTTGTTTTAAACAACACTTTCACAAAGTCTAAAATTAAGTAGGTGTCAATAAAAAAGTTTAGTAGATTGATTAGCGGTGCAAAAAGCGGAGCAATTTGTAGTTTGAAAGCTTGTTGTAATCATGTAAATAGGTGTTAGGTTGTAATCCTGCTACCCCGACTTTTTTCTTTTATATTTTGGTGGACCTTTCGATCCTTATTTCGAATTTTTTCAAACTATTTGTTTAAAACAATCTGCCATATTGAATAAGCGTCCTTTTCTGCTCCATCTTCATTGATTATTTCTGTGCTTATTCAAAGTTTTCCTACATCTTGAAGTTCCAAAGGAAAGGTTTCCATAATTCATTATAATCTCTGTGCGTCCACCAAAGCATAAATTTATAATTTTTATAAGATATTTAATGAGTGACATATATCATGTTTTATATATAGTGTGACACTTAATTTTACGGTATTAATAATTTAAAAAACAAACAATGGAAAATAAAACAGTAGCACAAATTGTTGCCTCAGATATGAGAACTGCAACAATTTTTAAAAAATACGGAATAGATTTTTGTTGCGGAGGTGGAAAGCCAGTTACAGAAGCATGTAAAGCGACAGAGATAGAAGCGTCAACAATCTTTAAGGAGATTGAAATGTTAGATGCAACAAAAGCAGATAGTGATTTTGATACAATGGAACTAGATATTTTAACGAACCATATTTTGGAAACTCATCATGTTTATGTAAAAGAATCACTCCCAATCATTTCAGAATTTGCTAATAAAGTTGCTAAAGTTCATGGTAATCATAACCCTGAGAATATCGAAATTGCAAAGCTGTTTCATGAAGTTTCTATGGAGTTACAACAACATCTTATGAAAGAAGAAGGGATTCTGTTTCCTCACATTATAGATTGTGCAATTGCTCAGAGAAATGGAGAAAAAATCCAAGTTCCTTTTGGATCAGTTCAAAATCCAATCAGGATGATGGAACATGAACATGATATTGCCGGAGATGTTTTTAAGAAGATTGAAAAGTTAAGTAATAATTTCACACCACCAGAACACGCTTGCAATACTTATAAAGCGCTTTATCATCATTTAAAAGAGTTTCAAGATGATTTACACATTCATATTCATTTGGAGAATAATATCTTATTTCCGAAAGCAATAGAGATGGAAAAAAGCGTAAAACCAATACAATGACAGATGTCATATTCTGATCTTTTCAGTCGATATATTTTTGTCCCATATTAACTTATAACAAAAGAAATCATGAAAAA
The DNA here is from genome assembly GCA_018695965.1 of Flavobacteriales bacterium. Taxonomy (GTDB): domain Bacteria; phylum Bacteroidota; class Bacteroidia; order Flavobacteriales; family BACL11. The sequence continues at coordinate 7,486 of JABHQB010000138.1, forward strand.
ACATCAATCATTATTAATTATCGCAACAGTTTCTTTATTTGTTGCATGTGGTGGAGGTACTAATGTCAAAACAACTAATAGTATCTCGGCTGCCGAGGGAAACACACCGTTAGGTCAGGCTGGTGTGGTGGATGAAGATTCAGAACTTAATATTTTACAAGTAGCAATTGGTTCAAAAGACCATTCAACTTTGGTTGTTGCAGTACAAGCTGCACACATTGAACATATATTAGTAAATGCAGGGCCTCTTACGGTTTTTGCGCCTACTAATGCTGCATTTGATGATCTTCCAGAAGGGACTGTTGAGGATTTGTTAAAACCAGAAAATATCGGAACTTTAACAACTATCTTAACAAGGCATGCTGCACCTGGCTCTTACGATATCCAAAGATTAAAGAAAGAAGCAAGAAAA
>JABHQB010000139.1 GCA_018695965.1 Flavobacteriales bacterium
AGATTTAGATTGGGGAGTTAAAGTGCCAGTAAAAGATGCGGATGGTAAGGTGCTTTATGTATGGCTGGACGCACCAATTGGATACATATCAGCTACAAAACAATGGGCAAATAATTCAGGGAAAAATTGGAAAGATTATTGGAAAAATAAAGATACGGAACTCATCCATTTTATTGGGAAAGACAATATTGTTTTCCATTGTATTATTTTCCCAATCATCCTAAAAGCACATGGAGGATATATTTTACCCTCTAATGTCCCTGCAAATTCATTCTTAAATCTAGAGGGAGAAAAATTGTCAACTTCAAGGAATTGGGCTATTTGGTTACACGAATATCTAGAAGATTTTAAAGGACAAGAAGATTCTCTTAGATATGTGCTTTGCGCAACAGCTCCTGAGAGTAAAGATACTGATTTTACTTGGAAAGATTTTCAATCAAGAAATAATAATGAATTAGTAGCAATTTTTGGTAATTTCATCAACAGAGTTATTGTACTAACAAATAAATATTGGGATGGAGTTGTTCCTCCACAAAATGATCTTGAAGATTATGATAAGGAAGTTTTAGAAAAATTAAAGGAATTCCCAGAAAAAATTGGTAGTTCTATTGAGAAATTTCGATTCCGTGAAGCTTTACAAGAGCTCATAGGATTAGCTAGATTAGGGAATAAATATTTAGCTGATACAGAACCATGGAAACTCAAGAAAACAAATGAAAAAAGAACGGAAACTATTATCCATATTTCTCTACAAATTGCAGCTTCTTTGTCTATTTTATCTCATCCTTTTCTACCATTTAGTTCCAAAAAGTTAAAAGACATGCTAAATCTCAATGATGTAAATTGGGATGATGCAAAAAATTACAATCTCTCTATTGGCAAACAAATAAATAAAGCAGAACTTTTATTTAGTAAAATTGAAGACGAAACAATTGAAAAACAAATAAAAAAACTGAAAAACTGAAAAATTTATTATGCTTGCATAGTATATTTCATTAAGTTTGCTTAAAATAATTTTATTATGAAAAATCTCTTTTTTACTCTTGTATTTTCTCTTGTAATTAACTCTGTATTTTCTCAATGTGACGGAAGATATGAAACCGAAATTTTTAATAGCGTAACGACAACAACTATTAATTACTCTGACGTATACACCAACAGCCAGCATGAAATGGATATATACACTCCAGATGGAGATACAGAAATAAATAGGCCAGTAATTTTATATATGCATGGAGGATCTTTTTATGCAGGGACTAAGACAATGACTGATTGTGTAGATTTCTGCGAAAGTATGGCAAAAAAAGGATATGTTACAGCCTCTTTAAATTACAGATTATCAAATCCGATTTCATTTATATCAAGTAATACAGTACAATATGAAACTGTTTTAAAGGCTGTTTCTGATGCTAAATCTGCTATTCGTTATTTTAGAAAAGATTTTGATAATGGTGATACCTATGGTATTGATCCTAACACTATTTTTGTTGGAGGGTATTCTGCTGGTGCAGTTATTGCTGTTCACTTAGCATATATTGATTCAATATCAGATCTTCCAACATCACCTATAGATGTACAAGCAATAGTAAATAATGTAGGGGGATCTTATGGATTAGAAGGAGATGCAGGTAATTATGGATATTCTTCAGATATAAGTGGAGTTATTAGTTTTGCAGGAGGTATAAATGATGTTAATTGGATAGACGCAAATGACGAGCCATTGGTTAGCATACAAGGAACATCAGATCTTACTGTTAACTATAATTGTGGTCCAGGTCAAAATTTAGCAAGTATTCTAGAATTATGTGGTTCTGGACAAATGCATCCAAGAGCAGATAATGTTGGAGTATTGAATGATCATTTAAGTTTTTCCCAAACAGATCATTTATGGGCTGCAAGCGGCAATAGTACTCCTAAATTTATCGAGGCTTTAGATTTTACAACCAATTTTTTATATCCTCTTTTACCATGTAATAATGTTACATCTATTTCTTCTGTTAATTCAGAAAAAATACTAATGAAAATTACCGATTTGCTTGGTAGAGAAACAGAAAAAACTATCAATACTCCTTTGTTTTATATCTACTCGAATGGTGAAGTAGAGAAGAAAATATTTATTAACTAGTATAAGATAAAACATTATTGTTTTGTCTGATAAAAAAATACTAGGGGAAATTGGAGAGAAAATTGCACAAAAATACTTAATTAAAAAAAACTATCTGCTAGTAGAACTGAATTGGAGATATAAAAAAGCAGAAGTAGATATTATTAGCCAACTTAAAGATACTTTAGTATTTGTTGAGGTAAAATGCAGGAAATCAGACTTTTTTAGTAAACCAGAACAAGCAATAAATCATAAAAAAGAAGAACTATACAAATTAGCTGCCGAAAACTATTTAGAAACAAATAATTTAGAGAATGAAATACGTTTTGATGTAATCTCAATTATTCATAATAATAACAAAACTGAAATAGAACATTTTATCAGTGCTTTTTAATCTACATTTGCAAAAATTATTCTCCAATGAGAAATCGAAAAAATAATCCTCAATCATCTGAAAGAAGAAAAGAAGATAATAATTCAGATGCTCCGAGGAAATATGGAAGAAAGAATTTTCGTCCAAAATCAGATGTTGCCAAAAGAAGAAAATCTGATGATGGTTCAATGAGATTAAATCAATACTTGGCTCATGCAGGAATCTGTAGCAGGAGAGAGGCAGATCAATTAATTGAAGCAGGTGTAGTAGCAGTAAATGGGAAAGCCATTACTCAGATGGGTTATAGAGTTCAAGAATCTGATATTGTTAAATTTAATGGAAGAACCCTAAAAACAGATAAAAAAAAATATTTACTGCTAAACAAACCTAGAAATTATTCTTGCAGATTAGATGATTTCGGGAAAAAAGATTCTGTATTTGAACTTATTAAGGGATCCTGTAAAGAGAAGATTTTACCAATTGGAAAATTAAATAAAAATCATAGCGGGTTAGTTATTTTTACTAATGATGAAAAAATGTCTGCAAAGCTATCTCATCCAAAACATGAAGTCAAAAAAATATATCACATCAGTTTAAGTAATCCTCTCAAATCACTTGATTTTAAAAAAATGAAAGATGGTTTAATAATTGATGGGGAGAAAATTGTGTTGGATTCAATTTCTTATGTTCAAGATAAGGAAAAAACTGAAATTGGAATTGAAACTAGATCAAACAAAAGGAATCTAATTATTAAAATGTTAGATTCCTTAGATTATCATGTGATTAGGCTTGATTTAGTGTTTTATGGAGGGCTTACTAAGAAAGAAATATCAAGAAAG
>JABHQB010000140.1 GCA_018695965.1 Flavobacteriales bacterium
GATTTATAAATGCAGGTCATGCTATATATTCAGTAACAAAAAAAAATGAGGAAATATCAGTAATTGTTCAAGGAAGAAGTAACTCAGTAGTTGACTTATTTTTTAAAATTAGAGATCGATATGAAAGCAAGATTAATACAAAATCATTATTGCCCTCTTATTTTAAAAGAAATATTTTGGAAGGTGGAGATAAAATAAATCAAGAGTATTTTTTTAATCATAAAAATAATACCGTGAAAACACAAAAAGGAGAATATAAAATAAATGAAAAAAGTCAAGATATGCTGTCTTCATTCCTTTATGGGAGAACATTTACTTCTAGTTTTCTGAAAAGAAAAAGTCCTTTTTTTATTAATATTTTTATTAATGAAGAAGAGTATAATATGGAAGTGAAATACGTAGGAACTGAGGTTTTAAATACCAATATTGGGAAGGTTAGATGTATTAAATTAAAACCAAAGGTTCAGGTAGGGAGAGTGTTTAGCAATCCAGATGATTTGAATATTTGGGTCTCTGATGACAAAAATCATATCCTCATAAAAGTAGAGATGGATATATTGGTTGGTAGTATAAAAGCTGATATAGAAATAGCAAAAAATATCAAATTTCCATTGTCAATAACTGATTAATTTTTATTTGAATTCATTTATTTTATTCTGTATTTTGGCCTAATATAAATTCTGCGAAATGAAAAAAAATCTTTTTACAATAATTATTTTAATTCTAATTATTTTAGTGTCTTGTTTTAAAAAAGATAAGGATAATACCAAACAAACAAATCCAACAGATAAAAATGCTGTTGACGATAAACAACCTGATAATGTGTCACTTAATGCCATCATAATAGACACAGTGGCAGAACATTTTAAAAAAGAATTAATTCATACTTCAGATAGTGGTTATCAAACTGATTCATTTTATGTTATTGAAGGGAAAGTAAAGCCAGGTCAAGCTATAAGTCATATCCTTAAGGATTATAATGTAAGCAGCTCTGATATTTATAAATTAGATCGAGCTTCTAAAGATGTTTTTGATGTAAGAAATATCCAAAGTGGGAAGGGGTATACTATAATTTGCAAAGACTCAAATAAAATTGCTAAATTTTTTATATATCAAAAATCAAAAATTGAATATGTTGTTTATGATTTAGACTCAATAAGTGTATATTTAGGAGAAAAGGAAGTTACAATTAAAAACAATACTGTAAGTGGAACTATAAAAAAAGGAGGAGGATTATGGCGTTGTCTTACAAGAAAATTAGAAGCGGAAAAAGTAGATCCACTGGTAGACATGCTTGCAAATCATATTTATGCTTGGACATTTGACTTTACTCACATTCAACCGGAAGATTCATTTATTGTTCATTTTGAAGAACTATATGTTAACGGAGAAAGTATCGGAATTGGACAAATACATGCCGCTTCTTTTACACATAAAGGAAAAACAACAAATGCTTTTCGATTTAAAGAGCAGGAAAATCTTACTGCGTATTTTGATGAGAAAGGGAATAATTTAAGAAGCGCATTTCTAGTTTCTCCTTTAGAATTTAGTCGTGTAAGCTCTTCTTTTGGAAAAAGAAAACATCCAATTTCAGGGAAATGGAAAAATCATAATGGAACAGACTATGCTGCAAAAACAGGGACTCCTGTAATGACAACAGCAAATGGAATTGTCACTTCTTCTAGATCGGAGAAAGGATACGGCAATTGCGTTAGGGTAAAACACAGTGATAAATTTTCGACTTTGTACGCTCACCTATCTAAATTTGAGTCTGGCACTAGAAAAGGTTCATATGTAAAACAAGGCGATATTATTGGATATGTAGGAAGTACTGGATATTCAACTGGTCCTCATTTACATTATGAGTTCTTTATATACGGGAAACAAGTAGATCATTTAAAGCAAGATCTTCCACCATCATTGCCTCTGAAAAAAGAAAATACAGAAGCTTTTGAGAAAATAAGAGATGAATACATTAAAGTCCTTGATAATTTTGTAAAATAGCAGTATGAAAAATACTAGAGAAATATCTCTTGGGTTATTAACCCTTTTTATAAGTATTTCTTTAATCTCATTTTCACAATTTCAATTTCAAGAAAATAAAGGACAATTACCCAATTCTGTTTTCTCAAAAGTTAAAGTGCCTGGTGGTTCTATTTTTATAGAAAAAGGGAAGTTTTTATACTCCTTTTACAACAGCAAACAAGTACAAGAGAGACACGATTTAATCCGAAAAGAAAACTGGATTGACGCCCATTCTTTTTCAGCAACATTTCTTAATTCTTTGGGAAGCTCTGAAATAAAATTATCTGACAAGAGCAACTATTTTGAAAATTTCTACACCTCAAAAGTACAAGTAGATGAAGTCCATTTTTATAAAGAACTTGAGCAAAAAAATATTTACCAAGGGATAGACCTAAGGATATATTACTCTGAAAACAATCTGAAATATGATCTAATTATTCATCCAAATGCAAATGAGAGAAAAATCAGAATAAAGTATGCTGGACAAGATAATATTTTTCTAAAAAACAAAAATTTGATTATAGAAACTTCTGTAAATACGGTTACGGAATTAGCTCCATTTGCTTATCAAATTATTAATGATAGTATTTGTCCTGTTGCCTGTAATTTTAAGTTAAAAAATAATATTTTAAGTTTTGATTTCCCAAATTCTTATGATAATACAAAGGATCTAATTATTGATCCTACTCTAATATTTTCTACTTATTCAGGTTCTACTTCAGATAACTTTGGTTATACAGCAACATATGATCGATATGGATTTCTGTATTCGGCAGGGACTGTGTTTGACTTTCCCTCTGGCTCAACCTATCCAATACTAGGGGCTTATCAAATTAGTCACGCCGGAGGGACAGGTTTTAACGGAGGGACCGATATTGCAATTACAAAATACGATACAACTGGAACTCTTAGGATTTACTCAACCTATTTGGGAGGAAGTAAATCTGAACTTCCTCATAGTTTAGTTGTAAATAATTTGGATGAGTTATTTGTTTTCGGAACAACAGGGTCGGATGATTATCCTACTACAACTGGAGCTTATGATACAACTTTTAATGGAGGACCTCCTTTTTCTCCCTCTGGTCTTGGAGTATCTTTCCCAAATGGTAGTGATATTATAGTAAGTAGGTTCAGTACAAGTGGAGGAGATCTGCTCTCTTCAACTTATATTGGAGGAAGTAAAAATGATGGACTAAATACATCACAAAAACTAAAAAAAAATTATGCAGATGAGGTAAGAGGAGAAATTGATATTGATAACAACAACAACATTTATTTAGCAACATGCACCTATTCTACAGATTTTCCTATTGTTGGAAATGTATTTCAACCCACTTTAGATGTTTCCTCTTTGGATACTTTGCAAGAGGGTGTAGTTATTAAAATGGACAATCAACTAAGTACAATTATTTGGAGTTCCTATTTAGGAGGGAGAAAAGCTGATGCTATATATTCTCTAGCTTTAGATAAAAATAATAATGTGTTTGTTACTGGAGGAACAGCTTCTGATGATTTCCCGGTTTCTGCCACAGCATACCAAAATAGTTATTTAGATTCCATAAAGGCGGATGCGTTTATCACCCATATCTCATCTGATGGGAATACAATTATTAACTCTTCTTATTTTGGTTCTGACACATATGATCAATCGTATTTTGTAGAATTAAACTCAGAAGAAGAAGTATATATTTTAGGACAAACCGAAGCTCTTGGGAATACTTTAGTCCAAAATGCATCCTATTATACTTCTGAAGCAAGTCAATTTATTGCAATTCTATCAAATAACTTAAAACAACTTATTCGCTCAACCGTTATTGGAACGGGGAAAGGAACTCCAGATATTTCTCCAACTGCATTTTTAGTAGATGTTTGTAATAACATATATGTTGCAGGATGGGGGGGGACAACAGGGAGTGGCCCTCTTTCTACATTAAATATGCCTATACAGAATGCCCATCAGTCAACAACTGATGGGAATGATTTCTACATAATGGTTTTAGATGATGGATTAAATAATCTAATTTATGGAACCTATTTTGGGGGTCCTCAAAGTGCTGAGCATGTAGATGGTGGAACATCTCGTTTTGATAAAAAAGGCGTAATTTATCAATCTGTTTGTGCAGGATGTGTATACAATGGTAGTAATCATTCTGATTTCCCTATAAAGCCAAACCCAGGTGCGGTATCCTCTACAAATAACAGTAATAATTGTAATAATGCTGTATTTAAATTTGATTTTGATTTCCCAATTATTTTAGCAGATTTTGACGCTCCTTGGGTTGGGTGTAGTAATAATATATCATTCACAAACTTAAGCTCTTCAGTACAAAACACAACTTATTTTTGGGACTTTGGAGATGGGCAAACTTCCAACCAAACAAATCCTACTCATCAGTATTTAACCCCTGGTATTTATGATATTATGCTAATTGCTTCTTCTCCTGTTGCTTGTAATTTATCTGATACTATTTATCAGGAAATTTATATTTTATCTAATTCTGCTAGTAACCTTCAGTCTGTCGAAGTGTGTAAAAACGAATCTGTTCAGATAGGTGTTTTGCCAATTAATGATCCGTCTATTTCGTATTTTTGGATACCGTCCTCTGGGCTGAACAATGTTACAATTCCTAATCCCATTTCAACTGTTTCTGTATCAACTCAGTATCAGCTAATCGTTTCTGACGGGAATTGTGCAGATACTCTTTTTCAGATAGTAAATGTAGATAATCTCTCTATAAATGCTAGCGAAGACACCTCTTTTTGTAAAGATCCTATTCTTCTCTCTGCTAATACAATCGGAACTGTAAACAGTATTATTTGGAGTACAAATCCTAATTTTTCTGACACCATAAGTTCTACTAATCTTTATTTATCAAATAATATTGGAACCTATTATATTTTAGTAGAAAACGATAATTGTTCGGATATTGATAGTGTAAAGGTTACCAACGATAATATCGCTATTAATTTAAGTGGAATTACTGAAATTTGTAAGGGAGATTCTATTTTTATAAAAGTAGATGACTTAAGTTCTCTGGACCCAATTATATTCTATAATTGGGAGTCCGAATACGAATTATTTTTTGGTTCAGATTCCTCTAGTTTTATTTCTTATCCCGATAGTTCATCCTGGTATAAAGTAACGGCAACAAATACATTGGGTTGTTATATTTCCGACTCTATTACTGTGGATGTTTATAAATATCCTATTTCCGATTCTGCTTGGGCAACTAATTCTTCTGTTTTCTTTGGAGAATCTACAATCCTAAATATTACTACCTCAGATAATGTAGAATGGAGCACAAATGACACTAGTAAAATTGTTGAAATTAATCCAGAAAACTCTTCTTGGTATAGTGTGATTGTATATAATGAATTTTGTCAGATTTCTGATTCAGTTTTTATTGAGGTAAAAGATGTGTTTTGTGACAAAAATAGAATTATTATTCCTAATGCTTTTAGCCCTAATGAGGACAATAAAAATGATTATTATAGAATTATAGATGAAAATGGAATTATTACATCTTTCAAACTAGAAATTTTTAATCGTTTAGGAGAAAAGGTATATTCTTCTGAAAATGTAAATGATAAATGGGATGGATATTTTAAAGGTGTTTTGCTTACTACACAAATTTTTAGCTATTATTTAGAAATAGAATGTATTGGCGAAAAAAATCTATTTGAAAAAGGAAATGTAAGTTTAATCAGATGAAGAAAATAATTACACTATTTTTTTTGTTTATCGTGAAAATCATCTTTTCTCAAGATATTCATTTTTCTCAATATCATATAGATAGACTGTATTTTAATCCAGCAAATGTTGGTGATATTGAAGAAAATGATAATCGTTTCTCTATGCAAAGAAAATCACAATGGAACTCCGTTTCTGTTCCGTTTTCTTCATTCTCAACTTCTTTTGAACGTAAAAATATTTATAAAGTTTTTAATCTGGGAATAAGTTTTGTAAATGATAAATCTGGGAGTTCAAAGTTAACTCTAAATCAGTTAAATATTGCTCTAAGTAAAAATTTCAATATTCTGAAAGTTAATTCATTTTCTGTTGGCTTATTAGCGGCTTTCGGACAAAAATCTATAGATTATTCTGATCTTATTTTTGAAGAAAATGAAAATTTCATTACAAATAATTTCCTTTTCCCCGATTTGGGATTTGGTATGTATTACCAAACAAATCATCATCAAATTCTATCTTATAACTTTGGAATTTCCTCATATCATTTGAATAGTCCAAACAATTCTTTTAATGAAGATGAGATGTCAAAACTTCTTATTAAAAATAATATTAACTTTGGAGTAAATTATAGGTTCTCTGATAAAACTAGAGTTATTTCAGAAGTAATTTATACAAATCAATCTAGCCAGAAAGAAATATTAATAGGGTTAAGACCTGTAATAAAATTAGATGAAATTTATCTATTTCCTTTAATGTATTACAGAATTAATGATGCTGCAATTGTAGGATTCGGAATGGGAAAAGATAATATTCAGGCAAATATAAGTTACGATATTAATACTTCTGATTTAACACCAGCAAGTAATTACAGGAGTGGTTTTGAATTTTCTGTAATTTATATTTGGAAGAAAAAAAAGAAAGAAAAAAAAATAGAATATAAAGAAGAAAAATGCCCAAAATATTTGTAAAAATACTTTTAGTAATAATCCCATTTATTTCTTTTTCTCAGGAAGTAGAAATAAAGCATTTGTCTACAACAATTAACACTATTGGAGCGGAATTAAATTTTGTGCAAATAAACAAGAACACTGCTTTATATACTTCTTCTACTTTAGAAGAAGGAAAATATCAATCTTTAATTTTTAAAACTGAACTTAAAAATGAAGAATGGATAAAGGGTAAATACTATCATTTAGGCAAGTCCTATGCCTACGGTAATATCTCTTACCCTGGAGAAAATTACTATTTTTATTTTAATATTATAGATGAATTGGGCAATAGTAAAATTGCTTTTCGAGATCCTGAAGAATCTGTCACAAAATTTCTGAATAATAAAATTAATCTTGCAAATTCTACAAATACACAGCCTCATATGGTAAAATATAACAATAAAAGTATATTATATTTTGTTTCCGAAAGAAAAAGTGGTTTTGGAGGTTCTGATATTTGGTTTTGTGTAATAGATAAGTTTGGAAATTACGGAGAGCCAATAAATGCTGGAGAAAGAATAAATACAAAATATAATGAAATAACTCCTTTTTATAATGTTTGGTCTGGAGAACTTTTCTTCAGTTCTGATAGGGAAGAAAAAGAAAATGGAATTGATATTTATAAATCTTCTGGTAGTTTAAATCTTTGGAATATGCCAAAAAAAGTAGAGGAGTTAAATTCCAAAGAAGATGACTTATATCTTAGTTTTTATGATGAATATTCTGGTTATTTTTCTTCTAACAGAAGTCCTTCTATTTATGAAGATAAAGAAAATTGTTGTAATGATGTGTTCTCTTTTAAATACCCAAAAAAAGATAGTATAATCTTAACTTTTATCGATACTATAAAAAAACACTTGCCTATAAAATTGTATTTTCATAATGATGAACCTGATCCAAGAACATTAGAAGTCTCAACTAAAAAAACGTATAAAGAAACATATATTGCATATCATATCTTAAAAGATGAATATCTGAAAATCAATCCTTCCAAACAGATAGAAGATTTTTTTGAAAAAACATTAAAAGGAAATTATAACAAACTAGATTTAACTTTAAATTATGTGTTAGAAACATTAGAAAAAGGAAATATGGTTGAACTTCATATAAAAGGATTTGCGAGTCCTCTTTATGAAAAACAATATAATACTAACCTCTCTAAAAGGAGAATTTCGTCATTCATGAATCTAATTAATTCTTTTAAAAATGGACAATTAAAAAGTTACTTAGAAATTGGAAAATTAAAAATTGTAGAGCTTCCTTTTGGGGAAAATCAATCTCAACATGTAAGCGACAATCCAGAGGATAGAAAAAAATCTGTTTATAGCAAAGATGCTATGCTCGAACGTAAAATTGAAATTGTTGAAATTATTGAACTATAATATACAATAAATAAACTCTGAAAAACACATCCTAGAACAAAACCAACATATACTTGTGATTCGTTATGTGCTTTCTGATCTAATCTGGAAAAAGCTAATAATCCTGATAGAGCAAAAAAGAGAAAAATAAAATAATATATCCCTCCAAAAATATAATTTAAAGCAATAAAAGTTCCTGTAGCTCCTCCAATTCCCATCATATGTAAACTTATTTTCCATCTTATTGTAATCAAGAATGAAAAGAACAATAATATAATTGATGAAATATATATTGCTGATAAATGGGGTGAAAGTTTTGCTATTGAATAGAAAATTGGAAATCCGATTATCATGATAAGTATAGAAATAAATAAAGGTCCTCTTCTTTCTTTTCTTTTGCGCATTGCTAATGACTCTACTCTGCCTAATTTCACAAATAATATTGCTGAAATTAGTGGCAATACCATTGTAAATGCCAAAATAATTAAATAAAGAGTATTGGAATAATTGTGAAAAATTAGATAAAAATAATCAACATTATTAATACCTATATATAATACAATAATTGGCATTAAAATTGGATGTAATAAATAAGAAAGAATTTTAGAAAATTTCATTACAACTCTCTACGATATTTTGAGGTTTCTATACCTAATTCTTCACGATATTTTGACACTGTTCTTCTAGCAATATGATACTCATCTTCTCCTAACAAGATCGATAATTTCTCGTCTGTTAGTGGTTGTCTTTTATCTTCAGTTTCTATAATTTCTTTAAGCCTCTGTTTTATTACTTTTGTTGAAATTAGTTCTCCATCATCTTTTCGATAGGCTTCCGAAAATAGTTCTTTCAACAAAAAAGTTCCAAAGAATGTTTGTACATATTTACTATTACTTACTCTGGAAATAGTAGAAATATCCATATTTACAATATTTGCAATGTCTGCAAGTATCATAGGTCTCAAGTCTTTTTCATCTCCGGATAAAAAATATTTTCCTTGATAATCTACAATTGCATTCATTACCTTTTTTAATGTCTGTTCTCTTTGTAAAATAGCATCTTTGAACCAGTTTGCTTTTTCTAATTTTTGTTTCAGAAATTCTTTTGCTTCTTTGTCGGTGGTTTCCAAAATCATTTTTTGATAATGATTACTAACTCTTAATTCTTTACCATTTCTTTTACTAAGAGAAATGATATTTTTATCATCTACAATATTTATCAAAAAATCAGCTGTGATAAATTTTGCTGTTGTGCTTTTTGTAAAATTTGAAGCCGGAAAAGGATTTAATTTTTCTACTAATTGGTATACTGATTTTAATTGGTTTTCTGAAATTGCTAACTCTTTTATTATTCCTTCAAAATTCTTTTTACTAAATCTATCATATTGATTCTGTAAAATATTAATTGCAAGTTCTACATCCTTAGTTTTTTCTTTGTTTCTTATCTGAATAATTAGGCATTCTTGTAAATTTCTAGCTCCTATTCCAAAAGGCTCTAAAGTTTGAATTATCTTTAAGCATTTCTCAATTTCATTTTCTGAAAATTCCAAATTCAAATTAATTAGTAGGTCATCAGAAATAGAAAAAAGATCTCTGTTTATCCATCCATTTTCATCCAAACTATCAATTAGATATTCTGTTAAAAATAAATCATCTTCATCTAAATTAAGAATTAATAATTGCGTTTTTAGATGATTTGAAAGTGTTTCCTCTGATTCAGAAATCTGAATTTCTGAATATTCTGCATTATTATTTTGTCGGTATTTATAGGAGCTTGTATTCTCCTCTTCTATCTGGTCAATTGAAATGTCTTCCGCTTTTTCTGACTCTTCTGACTCTTCTAATGCTGGATTTTCTTCTAATTCTTCTTGTATTCTACTGTTTAATGAAGATAACGGTATTTGCAACAAACTTAAAAACTGAATCTGCTGTGGAGTCAGATTAAATTTCTGCTTTTGTTGTAATCTTTGTTTTGGCATCAATTAGAATTCTGCATTCTGAGGTGTTCTTGGAAATGGAATTACATCTCGGATATTTTTCATCCCTGTAACAAACATTATTAACCTTTCAAATCCTAAACCAAAACCAGAATGAATACAAGTTCCGAATTTTCTGGTTTCTAAATACCACCAAAGTTCTTCCTTTTCAACTCCCATTTCTTCCATTCGTTGTGATAGTTTTTCTAGATTTTCTTCTCTTTGCGATCCACCCACAATCTCTCCAATTAAAGGGAATAATATATCCATAGCTCTTACTGTTTCTCCATCTTCATTTTGTTTCATATAAAAAGCTTTTATCCCTTTCGGATAATCCGTAATGATTACAGGTTTTTTAAACTTCTTTTCCACCAAATATCTTTCATGTTCCGATTGTAAATCATCTCCAAATCCTTTAATAATATAGTTAAATTTCTTCTTTTTATTTGGTTTCGAGTTTCTTAAAATATCAATAGCTTCCGTATAAGTTAATCTCTCAAAATTATTTTCAATTACAAACTGAAGTCTTTCTAAAAGACCCATTTCATGTTTTTCTTCCTTCTTTAGATTCTTTTCTTCTTCAACTAATCTATTATCTAAAAATCTTAGATCATCTGCACAATTTGTTATACAATATTGAATGCAATATTTTAAAAATTCCTCTGCCAAATCCATATTTTCTTCTAGGTCTGCAAAAGCAACTTCTGGCTCTATCATCCAAAATTCTGATAAATGTCGGGAAGTATTTGAATTTTCAGCTCTGAAAGTTGGCCCAAACGTATAAACTTGACCTAAAGCAAGAGCTGCTAATTCTGCTTCTAGCTGACCTGAAACCGTAAGGTTTGTTTTACTCCCAAAAAAATCTGTTGTATAATCTACTTCTGAACCAATTTTCTCTAAATCTAAAGTAGTTACCTGAAACATTTCTCCCGCTCCTTCTGCATCTGCAGCTGTAATAATAGGAGAATGTATACTTGAAAATCCTTTATCATTAAAAAACTTATGTACCGCAAAAGTAAGTGCGTGTCTTAATCTGAAAACTGCCGAAAAAGTATTGGTTCTGAATCTTAAATGAGCTTTTTCTCTTAAAAACTCTAAGGAGTGTTTTTTTGGTTGTAAAGGATATTCGTCCGCATCTGCTTCTCCTAAAATTTCAATTGTAGCTGCTAATACTTCAACATTTTGTCCACCTCCTTTAGATTCTACTAAGATTCCAATAATAGAGATAGCCGATCCTGTCGTTATCTTTTTTAAGATCTCCTCATCAAAATGATCTCCCTCTGCGACAATTTGAATATTATTAATTGTTGAACCATCATTTAAAGCAATAAAAGATACATTTTTACTTCCTCTACGCGTTCTGACCCATCCTTTTACACAAATTTCTTGTCCTTTCGCTTTTTCTGATAATAAGCTTTTAACTTTTGTTCTTTTCATTATTTACTATTCTTATATAGAGCAAATATAAGACTTTGAAAAATTATATATAAAGAAAAGAAGTTCCTTTTTGAGACTTCTCTTTCTATTTTGTTTTTTTCTTGTTTATTTTAAATAATCTAATAAAGAGTTCATCTCTGCTTGTTAAAGATTATAAGCAGCCATAGGAGAGTTGTTAAATTCTTTAAATAATGCTACTGCATCCTGACAAATAAAAAACTAAGAAGGATTATAATTTTTTTCATTATTTATTTTAATGCTTTTAAATTCAAAGTTACTTTACTATGACTATGATACATCTTTTTATTTTCTATTCCTTTTCTTAATTTCAATCTTTCTTCTTTTGAAAGGTGTATAACCTCTATGCATTCTGCTGAACAGCAATTTTTATGTTTTTCTTGGCAAGATAGACACTGTAAAAATAATAAATTGCAATTCTCATTCTTACAGTTTACATGCGTATCACAAGGATCGTCACATTGATGACAACTACTAATTACATCATCTGAAATACGCTCTCCTCTCCTCTCGTCAAATACAAAGTTTTTTCCTTCAAACTTGTTTTCTAAACTTTTATCTTTATCTAATTGGCGAACATAATCTATAATTCCTCCATGTAATTGGCTTACATTTTTGAACCCATGATGTTTTAAATAAGCAGAAGTTTTTTCGCATCTGATTCCACCTGTGCAATATAACAAAACATCTTCTTTTTCCTTACCTTTCAGCAAATCCCTTACTAAGGGAAGTTCCTCCTTAAAAGTTTCTACATCTGGACAAATAGCCCCTGTAAATTTCCCTATCTCACTCTCATAATGATTTCTCATATCCACTACAATTGCTCCTTTATTTATAGCTTCATTCCACTGTTTTGCGGAAAGATGTTCTCCTACATTTGTAACATCATAATCTTCAATCTTCAATCCATCTGCAACAATCTGACTCTTAATTTTTATAGTAAGTTTAAAAAAGGATTTCCCATCATCTTCCACCGCAATTTTAAATGGAACATCTTCTAAGAAGGTATAAGAATTAATGTTCTTGACAAAATTTTTCCAATTATGTTCTGGTACACTTAGTTGTGCATTGATTCCCTCATTCGCTATGTAGATTCTACCCAAAACACCTAATTCATTCCACTTATTATAAAGGTCGTCTCTTAAATCGTTGAGGTTACTCAAAATAATATATCTGTAAAAAGAAACGGTAACTCTATTAAAAGTTTCTTGTTTAAGTAAATCCATGCATTGTGATTTACTTAATTTATTAAACATATTTTTTTTTCCAGCGTTTGGATCCATTTTCTATTTTAAAAATACAAAAATAGAAAATTTATTGATTAATATTTTTATTATTAATTTAGTACTTAATGTTATCTTTGTACAAATTATTTTTATAAATGAAAGATAGAATTTTAATAATTGGTTCTTCAGGACAGATAGGTACATCTCTTGTAATGAATCTCCGGAAAATATATGGGAACAATAATGTAATTGCTTCTGATATTCGTCCTTCTTCAAATGAAGTAATGGATTCCGGTCCATTTGAAGAATTGGATATTTTGAATGAACAATTATTGAGAAAAATTGTAAAGAAACACAGAATTACTCAAGTATATTTATTAGCTGCGCTTTTATCAGCAACTGCCGAAAAAGATATTGAATTTGGCTGGAAATTAAATATTCGTTCACATTCACACGTTTTAGATTTAGCCAAAGATGGTCTGATCAAAAAAATATTCTGGCCTTCTTCTATTGCTGTTTTTGGTCCTACAACACCAAAAGAAAATACTCCACAATACACTATAATGGAGCCAAATACTGTCTATGGGATTAGTAAGCAAGCTGGTGAAAGATGGAATGAATATTATTTTAACAAATTTGGAGTAGACATTAGATCGCTTAGGTATCCTGGCTTAGTTGGATGGAGAGCTAAAGCGGGAGGTGGAACAACAGATTATGCAGTTAATATCTTTCACCAAGCTATTAAAAATAAGCAATATGAAAGTTTCTTGTCAGAGAATACGCGGTTACCAATGATGTATATGCCTGATGCTATCCGTGCTACAATTGAACTAATGGAAGCTCCATTTGAGAGAGTAAAAATCCGTTCTTCTTATAATTTGGCAGGGATTAGTTTTACTCCAGAGGAAATTGCTGCTGAAGTTTCGAAACATATTCCTAACTTTGAAATGTCTTATAATCCTGATTTCAGGCAAAAAATTGCCGATTCTTGGCCTTCATCTGTTGACGATAGTCACGCTAAAAAAGATTGGGGATGGAAGTTAGAATATGACTTAGAAAAATTGACTTCAGATATGATAAAAAATCTGAAAAAACAATATAAAATTACTGTATAATGAGTAGAAAAATACAAATATACAACACACTTATACGAAAGAAAGAGGAATTTAATCCTATAGTAGAAAATCATGTTGGAATGTATGTTTGTGGGCCTACTGTTTATGGAGA
>JABHQB010000141.1 GCA_018695965.1 Flavobacteriales bacterium
GTAGGACCTTTGTTTCAAACTCCTGAAGAAGCTGCAAAACAAGCAGTAGAAAATGATGTTCATATTATTGGAATTTCATCTTTAGCTGCCGGACATAAAACACTGGTGCCAAAAGTAATTTCTGCCTTAACTGATTTTGACAGAGAAGATATCTTAGTAATTGCTGGGGGTGTTATTCCAAAACAAGATTATGATTATTTATTAAATAACGGAGTAAGCGGAATATTTGGGCCAGGAACAGTAATTGCTGAATCAGCAATAGAAATCTTAAACAAATTATTTAAAAAATAATCAAGAAAATTAAATTCCCTAATTCTCTGGATCAATAAATTCTAAATGTTGACAACAACTCGGTAAATCATCATGTGCTTTTCTATTTGCTTTTACATCATCAGCATCATAACCTATATTTGAGATTGTTGTTCTAATATTTTCTACAGAATTCTTTTTTGTTTTGAAAGTAATACTTAGGACCTGAGTTTCAATATCTAAATTTACTGCTGTTACTCCTTTGGTAAATTGCATTTCTTTTTCAATACGATCTTTACAGCAAGTACCCTCACATTCCGCAGAAGTTTTAATTTGAACGGTTTGTTTTTGTGAATATAAATTAACTGTAATCACATTTATTAAACAAAAGATGATTAATTTTCTCATAATTAGTTTTATTTAAATTATTATTTTATTTTATATCTTATTCCAGTATAAATCATTCTTCCCATTACTGGAGCATAAATAAGAGACGCATCAAAAGCTGATGAAGTAGGATTCCCCGCATCAATTATCGGATTCTCTTGAGTATAGCTCAAAAGGTTTTCTCCACCTACATAAATACTAAAATCTTTAAATTTCTTTGTTACTTGAGCATTTATTAAGTAAAACGGATCAGACATGTGTTCTGATCTATAATCTCCGAAAAGATCATCTATTTTATAAGAAGGCACTCTACTTTCACCTATATAATTCCAAGTAAGGTCAAACATCCATTTATCAAAATTTGTAGCATACGACATATTTACAAGTGCTCGATTTTTGGGTGTTAATGGAGCTATCTTTTCTGCACCATTATAAGTTGTATGAACATCATTAATTTTATAAGCTGCTTTCACATCAAATCTATCAAATAACTCGTACATAATATCTGCTTGTATGCTATTTGCATAAGAAGTTCCATCCAAATTATAAAAGGAAAGTTCTGAAGGTGTTTCAATATCTACAACAACTTGGTTTTCAAAATCAGTTCTATAAGCATCTAGGTTAATAGTACCTTCTCTCTCATTTAAATAAAAACAATAAGTAAGATTTGCTCCGTAATTCCATGCTATTTCAGGATTAAGTTCCTCTACTACATCAATAGTTCTTCCAGAAGCAAGAAAAGAAGCATTTTCTGCAAATACATTTGCAATTCTAAACGCTCTACCAGCAGAAAGTCTAATAGCAGTTTTTTCATTCGGATTGTACTTCATATTTAATCTAGGAACATAATTAAACTTTTTAGTATTATTATAATAGTCTGCTCTAATTCCAGTAGTTATATTAAAAACATCACCCGATTTAAAAGTATATTCAGAAAAAAAACCCGACATTAAATCTAATCGTATTTGATTATTAAAAGGAGTGTTTATATTTCCAGAAAAACTTTCTGTATATCTATCTGCATACTGGCTAAATCCATACTTAAAGATATTATCTGTGTTATTAATATAAGTTTGTCGTATGAAATTTAAATAAGCACTTTCTTGCAGAGATTCATAATTATTCTTTCCAAAAATAGCAGTCTGATTATGTAATCTAAAGGAGGTTTGTAATCCTGCACTTTTACCAGGTGTGTTTGGTTGAATCGCTCCAAATTTAGAGAATATCTCATATAAAGAATTATTAATATTAACAATATATCTATCTTCTTTTGGAACAGAAGAAATTTGACCTCCTAACCTTTCTTCTATTAAAGCTTTTGCTAAAAGTTGCATACCATAATTAGGATTACCTTTATATTGCCATCTATTCAATATATTTACTTGTTTAATCTTTGGAACATCTAAAAATTTATCTCCTATTCTCTCTCCTCCTAATTCTCCACGTTTATCAATTTCTTTATCAAAGTATGAAATATGTGTAAACAGATTAGATTGCCAATCTCCATTTTGTTTTGCAAAAAGCAAATTATTCTCTAATTTACCTTCCTGATTTATATAGGCATTCCAAAATAATTTTGGAGCAGAATTTGGTTTATAATATTCCAGATTTATTTGTCCGGTTAAAGATTCAAATCCGTTTACAACTGATCCACTTCCTTTTATTATTTGTATCGACTCAATCCAAGTGCCTGGAACATAAGAAAGTCCGTAAGAGGAAGACATACCTCTAATAAGTGGGATGTTTTCTTGTGTAATTTGAGTATAAACTCCATCCAAACCAAGCATTTGTATTTGTTTTGACCCTGAAACTGCATCTGTAAATGTAACATCAACAGTTGCATTTGTACTAAAACTTTCCGATAAATTACAGCAAGCTGCTTTCTCTAACTCACCAGTTAAAATGGTTTGTACATTAATAGGATCTAGAGTAGAAACTTGAGTTGTATTTACCTTTCCTTTAACTTCTACTTGTGATATTTTTACTGAACTTTCTAAAACAATATCATAATTACCCCATTCTTTTATCTCTTTTTTATAGCTTTGATAACCTATAAAAGTAACTACTATAGTAGCAGGATAACTTTCTGGTTCATTTATCAGAAAAAAACCTTGTCCGTTGGATGTAGATCCAATAGTGGTTCCGTCCCAAACCACATTTGCTCCAGGGAGTGGACTTTCTTCACCAGTTGGAAGTATCTCCACTACCCTACCTTTTATTTGTTGTGCTTTTGTATCTATTGTTGCAACAAGCAACATTGAAATTAAAATTATTCTTTTCATTTTATCAATATTTAGTTTGGATTAAATTAAATCATACAGAATTTGTCTGTATGCACTTAAACCTAATCCTATAAAAGAAAAGATTGTATTTCTGGTAATATTGGTTTTGTCAGCAGAGGCGGTGATTCTGACTGAAAATGAGTAATTAAATTATGATTTATAGATCTGAATAAGTTATTTTGTATTATCTTAAGAAGAGAGATCTCTTTACAATCTGTAATCTTTTGTTGTTGTACAACTACTGTTTCAAAAGTAAATTGCAACAGTTCAGTATCTTTCTCACAACCATCTGTTGTTGGACAACATGATTTTTGCATTTTTTCTGTCTTACAACAGGACTCCTTTTCTATATCTATATTACAAGATATTTGTTTCTCAGTCTTACAATTTGGAACTTGATCTCCTAGGTATAAAGAAAACCCTTTATCACAATTCATTTTAGAAATATGAGACCCTATAGTTAAAAACATAACTAATGTAACTAGAATCAATACATATATATTTTTTGCAATTTTGATCATAATCTATAACAAAAATACAAAAATTTATTGACAAAAAAAAACATTGAAGAAAATTACCTTAGATTGAATCCTCTAGAAAGTATAAAAATCTAAAAAGAGAGAATTGTTTTCTTAATAATCTCTACACATTTTATTAGTTGTTCTTCTGTTATAACAAGTGGAGGAGCAAAACGAATAATATCTCCATGGGTAGGTTTTGCCAGCAACCCATTGTCTCTTAGTTTAAGGCAAACATCCCAAGCTTCTTTTCCATTTTTAGGTTTGATAACAATAGCATTTAATAACCCTTTGCCTCTTACTAAGGTAATCATGTCATTTTCAAAATTATCCAATTCACTTCTAAGTATTTTTCCTAAACGCTCTGCATTATCAGACAATTTCTCTTCTTTTATTACTTCAAGTGCTGCAATAGCTACTTTATTAGCAAGTGGATTACCTCCAAATGTAGAACCATGCTCTCCTGGCCTAATACACATCATTATATCATCATTTGCAAGTACTGCCGAAACAGGAAAAACTCCTCCAGAGATAGCTTTTCCTAGAATTAAAATATCAGGGTTAACATCTTCATGATCTACCGCTAATAATTTCCCAGTACGAGCAATTCCTGTTTGTACTTCATCTGCAACAAACAATACTCCCGCCTGTTTACATAAATTATAAGCTCCTTTCAAATAACCTTCATCTGGAACAAAAACACCCGCTTCACCTTGTATCGGTTCTAGCATGAACCCTGCAATATTGGGGTCTTTTAAAGCTTCTTTTAAAGAGTTTAAATCATTATAAGGAATATTTATAAATCCTGGAGTATAAGGACCAAATTCATCTCTTGCATCAGGGTCATTACTAAAAGAAATTATCGTAGTTGTTCTTCCATGAAAATTTCCATCACACACAATAATTTTTGCTGTCTCGGGAGCTAACCCCTTCTTCTGATAACTCCATTTTCTACAGAGTTTAAGTGCTGTTTCTACCGCCTCAGCTCCTGTATTCATTGGCAAAACCTTATCAAAACCAAAATAATCCGTAATGTATTTTTCGTATTCACCTAAAGTATCATTATAAAAAGCCCTAGAAGTAAGAGTTAAGACATCTGACTGTTTTTTAAGTGCATCTACAATTTTAGGATGGCAATGCCCCTGATTTACTGCAGAATAAGAAGATAAGAAATCATAATATCTTTTTCCTTCTACATCCCATACAAAAACTCCCTCTCCTTTTGCCAATACTACGGGAAGTGGATGATAGTTATGTGCTCCATACTTATCTTCTAATTCTATATATTCTTCTGATGATTTCATTTATTATATTTTAGGATTGCTAAAATATAAAAAAAATCTCCCAACATTTCTGATGGGAGACTTTTAATAATAGAAAACTTTCTATTGTAATATAAGTTTCTTGTTAATTACTCCATTATCTGTAGTAATCTCTAAGAAGTAAACTCCTTTTGTATAAGTAGATAAATCAACTTGTTTAGTGTATTCACCAACAAACTTATTCAAGTTTTCAGTGTAAACAACTTCTCCAATTACATTGATGATTCTAACATCAAGATCTTGAACATCTTCTGACGTGAAACTCACGTTAAAGATATCTCTTGATGGGTTAGGATATACATCTAAGTTATTGATTGTTGTTCCACCTTCTACTCTAATAGAGCTTGGTTGTGACCAAGTTACTGGACCATCCCACTGAGCTGATCTGTAAGGACCACCAGATGGATTACACCATGTTCTCCACATTACTCTATAATTTAAGCCTGGAGTAATTCCATTCTTAGTCTTACAAAGTGTTGGTGAGATAACTCCCATTCCTCCAATATTAGAGAATGATGAACCAGGAACGTCTTCTCTATATTGTAATCTTACGAAAGAATAAGTAGAAACACTATCCCAACAGAAGTCTGTTGAAGTTGCTGACGTAGGTGATGCAGTTACGTTAGTTACGTTATCACAAATTGCAGCCGTGGTAAACGTTCCTCCTGCATGCCATGAAACAACTGTACCATCTTGGTACCAGATCTTAAAGTCATACACATAAGTAGTAGAAGCACTTAAGTTTAGTATACGCTTAGAAGTGTTCAAAGCTGGAGCGTTGTTTCCAACTGGAGCACCCATTGTTTTAGTAGAATAAGTAGCTCCATTATCATCTGAATAACGGATTCTAATTTGATCTACATCACAAGTAGCACTGTTCATATCATCCCAGTTAAATGTAGCTCTATCATGGATAACATCACTCATATTAACACCTGTTATAGAACCACAAGATACAGCAACTACACAAGAATCACATGTTCCATATACATTAGCAACATTTCCTGAACCTACTGTCCATAATCTATTAGCGTACGACCAGTAATCTGTTACTGGTGTACATGACCAATTTCCTGATGCAGTACTAGAAGCAACTAAATTCTCTTGAACACCATCTACAACTAATAGGTATTCCATATTAGCTGTTGGTGCAGGATTGAATGTAAATGTCCATGTACCATTACCATTATCCACTGCTACTGGACCTGCTGTTGGATCCCAATTCCACCATGGACCTGTCATTGCAACTGAACTTGCTGCATTACATACCGTAGTAGTTACTGTTAAAATAGTTGAATAAGTACAACAAGAAGTAGAACCAGTAACATCACAACCTACAACAGCAGTAGCGTTATAGTTGGTAGCAGATGGATCTGTGCAACCATAGAATAAACAAGAACCATCATCTGTGTTTACACTTGGATTATAATTTATTGCAGTTGAATCAGTACATCCATATAAAAGAGCAATACATGAACTATCACTTATAGTTGCTAGTGGATTATAATTATAAGCAGTTGGGTCTGTACAACCTGGAATTCCAGATACACAAGCAGAACATGATCCCCAAGTGTCTACTGTTGTCATTGCTCCTACTGTTATTAATCTATTTGCGTATGAAGCATAATCAGTAACAGGAGCACAAGTTCCACCAGCATTCATTGCTGCTATTAAACCTGCTGTTTCACTTTGTGCCCAACCATCTGCACAATATATATACTCAAATGTTCCTGCAGGTAAACTAAACGTTCCGTCCCATAC
Source organism: Flavobacteriales bacterium (assembly GCA_018695965.1). GTDB lineage: Bacteria > Bacteroidota > Bacteroidia > Flavobacteriales > BACL11. Next base: position 6,520 of record JABHQB010000141.1, read on the forward strand.
TCCATCTCCATTTGCGTCAGATAGTGCATATGTTCCACATGACCAACCATCAGCTGGACCAGTAGCTGCAACATAACCAGGAGTAAAACTTTCACAATTTAGATCTACTGTAAAGGTTACATCATACATACATGAACCATCATCTGTTGTAGCTGAAGCATTATAATTGTTTGCTGTTGGATCGGTACAACCATTTCCTCCTGAAACCATTCCTCCAAAATAAACGCTATCTAAATAATAGATAGTACTAGCAGAAGGAGAGTTTCCAAAGTCAAAAAATATGGATAACATATCATAGGTATTAGAAAAGTTAATTGCTGCTGTACCATTTACTTCATTTGCAAAATCAAATACTAAAGTATTCCAGCCATTTGCTACCGTTGTTGTAGCTTCGGTTTCTACTGATATACCTCCATTTGTATGATCTTCTGCTTTTAATCTAACAACTACTCCAGAAGCAGGTGAATAAACATGTGCACTTATTGTTGTAGATCCACTAACAAATGGAATAGCACTTAAAAGTCCACTTGATGTACTTAATGTTGTTCCTGCCCAAGTTTGAGATCCTGCTGTTCTATCTGTCATTAAAACAGTATTAGAAGAATTTAATGGATCTTGTGATAAAGAAGAAAC
>JABHQB010000142.1 GCA_018695965.1 Flavobacteriales bacterium
AGACAAGGAAGAGGGGAAAACAGATTCAATTATCAGATTAATTGAGGAAAACTATGTAGATGGATTTGATGTAGAAAAACATGAGGAAGAAATTCTGAAATCTATTATGAAGGAGTTAGATCCGCATTCCATTTATATCCCTAAAAAAGAACAAACATATTTGGAGGAAGACATGCAAGGAAGCTTTAGTGGTGTTGGAATTGAATTTAATATTATTAAAGATAGCTTGGTAGTTGTTGCTCCAATTTCTGGAGGACCATCTGAGAGATTAGGAATTTTATCAGGAGATAGAATTGTTGAGGTGGATGGAAAAAACATTGCGTCCGTAGGGCTAATAAATAAAGATGTTATAGAAAAGCTAAGAGGAGAAAAAGGATCTGAGGTAGATATTAAAATCTACAGAAAAGGAAATAAGAATTTATTAGATTATACTATTGAGAGAGGAGACATCCCAACCTATAGTGTAGATGCTTCTTTTATGATTGATGATGAAATTGGATATATAAAAGTAAATAGATTTTCTGCTACTACAAATCAGGAGTTTTATGAAGGAACAAATAAACTTTTAAGCAGTGGGATGAAGAAATTAGTTTTGGACTTAAGAGGAAATCCAGGAGGATATTTAGGAAGCGCAATATATATATGTAATGAATTTTTGGATGAAGGAGAATTAATTGTTTATACTGAAGGAAAATACAGGAACAAACAAGAGATTTTTTCTGATAAAGAAGGAAGTTTAAAACAAATTAATCTAGCAGTATTGATAGATGAAGGCTCGGCTTCTGCTTCTGAAATAGTATCTGGTTGTATACAAGATTTAGATAGAGGAATAATTATTGGTAAGAGGTCTTTTGGGAAAGGATTAGTGCAAGAAGAAATTAAATTAGCAGATGGATCGGCAGTAAGGCTTACTACTCAAAGATATTACATGCCCTCCGGAAGGAGTATACAAAAACCTTATGGGGATTCGGAATTAGAATATAATTTAGAACATTATACTAGAGATAAAAACAAAGAATTAGAGGTCCCAGATTCTTTAAAATATACTACCAAAAAAGGAAGAATTGTATTTGGAGGGGGAGGTGTAACCCCTGATTCTATTATGTTCTCTGAGATTACATTAAATTATATAACATTTAATCAGATTCTTAGCAATAATTGGATACCAGAATTTTCTCTGCAGTATCAGAGTAGAGTTGATAAAAGTAAGGGATATAATTTTTTGGATAGAGATTTAATATATTCAGAATTTAAAAAGTATGTAAAAACAAAAAATTCTGACTTTGATTTAACTATGGGAGAAAAGGAAGAAATAGATTTAAAAAATTTCATAAAAGCAACTATTGCAAAAAACATTTGGGATAAAAACACCTATTTTAAGATTTTATCTGAAGAGGATGAGTATATCTTAAAAGCAGTTCAAGTTTTAGACTAATTGTATGAGTAAAATAATTGAAAAAATAGAGTTCATTTATCAGTTTTTGAATAAGCCAAAAACAGTTGGGGCTATCACCCCATCTTCCAAACACTTAACCAAGAAAATTTTATCTTTTGTAGATTTCAAGAAAGAAGGATTAGTGTTACTAGAATATGGTCCAGGAACAGGCCCCTTTACTTCAGAAATAGTCAAATATTTAAAACCTACAGATCAACTAATTGTAATAGAATTAAATCCCAAATTCGCTACTGATCTTAAAGAAAAATTTAAGGATTATAAAAACGTGAAAATTCATGAAGATTGTGTAGCAAACACACAAAAAATATTAGACAAAGAAGGGATAAAAAAAGTAGATTACATTATTTCCGGAATTCCGTTCTCTTCTTTACCAAAAGATGTAACAGAAGATATTTTAATAAACACAAAGTCGATTATGAGTAATACTACTATCTTTCTTACATTTCAATATTCCAAGTTTAAAAAAGAATCTTTTGAGAAATACTTTGAAATTATAGATGTTAAATTTGTTTTCTGGAATATTCCTTCTGCCTTTGTGTTTTGCATGAAAAAACTAGTATAGAACTAAAAATCGGATACAAAATCATTCAACCGTAACCGATTTCGCTAAATTTCTAGGCTGATCAACATTACATCCTCTTAAAAGTGCAATATGATAGGATAATAATTGAAGCGGAATTATTGAAAAAAGTGGTGATATCTCTCTAAAACATTTAGGAATCTCAATACAATAATCAGCAATAGATTTTACCTCAGCATCCCCTTCTGTAACAATTGCAATTAACCGACCTCCTCTTGCTTTTACTTCGTGAATATTACTTACAACTTTTTCATAATTATCTTTTCTAGTTGCTATTACCACAATTGGCATCTCTTCATCAATTAAAGCAATTGGACCATGCTTCATTTCAGCGGCAGGATAACCTTCAGCATGTATGTATGAGATCTCTTTTAATTTTAAAGCCCCCTCTAAAGCAACAGGAAAATTAAGTCCTCTTCCTAAATATAAGAAATTAGATACATCCTTAAATTTTCTTGCTATTTTTTCAATTATATCATTCTGCTTAAGCAAGGTTTTGATGTTTTCTGGAGCAGTAGTAAGCTGAGAAATAAGCAAATCATAATTTTCTCTTTCTACTGTCTTTTTAAGCTGTGAAAACCTTAACGCAAATAGCATCAATACTGTTATCTGTGTGGTAAATGCTTTTGTAGATGCCACCCCAATCTCAGGGCCAGCATGAGTATACGTTCCTCCATCAGTTGCTCTGGGAATTGAAGAACCTACCACATTACAAATTCCTAAAGTTAATGCTCCATGTTCTTTTGCTATTTCTAATGCAGCTAATGTGTCAGCTGTTTCTCCAGATTGCGATATTGCAATTACAACATCTTTCTTTGTTATAATAGGATTCCTATATCTAAACTCTGAAGCGTATTCAACCTCAACATTTATTCTTGCTAGCTTCTCGATTAAATATTCCCCAATTAATCCTGCATGCCAAGAAGTTCCACATGCAATAATAATAATTCTATCAGCTTTTATTATTGTAGACTCATGATATTTAATTCCGCCCAGTTTTATGTCGTTTGTTTTTGGATCTATCCTTCCTCTTAATGTATCAACAATACTTTTAGGCTGCTCATAAATCTCTTTAAGCATAAAATGATCATACCCCCCCTTTTCAATTGATTCTAAACTTTGTTCAAGATTTTCTACATATGGAGTCTTACTCTCATTTTGAATAGTCTTTATAACAACTTTTTCATTCTTATTTAATTTAGCGACTTCTCCATCTTTAAGATATATCACTTTATCCGTGTATTCTATAATTGGAGAGGCATCTGAGGCAACAAAATACTCACTATTCCCAATTCCAATCACTAATGGGGAACCTTTTCTGGCTGCATAAAACTCATTTGAATTGTTTTTGTCTATAACTACAATAGCATAGGCACCAACAACTTCATTAAGAGCGACTCTTATAGATTTATATAAGTCATTCACTTCTGAATCATTATTATAAACATCTTCAATCAAATACATTAAAACCTCAGAATCAGTATCGCTTTTAAAAATATACCCTTTCTGTTCAAGCATACTTTTTAATGAAGCATAGTTTTCAATAATTCCATTATGAATTAAAGAAAATGAATTATCTGAAGAGTCATGTGGGTGGGAATTTTGCTGATTTGGAGCCCCGTGAGTTGCCCACCTAGTGTGACCAATACCGATAGAGCCATTTGTATCTTTTTCACCAATATAATCTAAAAGATCTGATACCTTTCCAGACTGTTTATATACTGTGATTTTATTATGATCCTGAGCTATTAAACCTACTCCAGCACTATCATATCCTCGATATTCTAAACGTTGAAGGCCTTTAATTAATATTGGAAAGGCCCTCCTATTTCCTACATAAGCAACTATTCCGCACATATTATATTTCGGTATAAATTATATTAATAGATATCTTACTCTTATTCAAAATAGTTCTGTTTGCATTTGCAGAACCAAGTACAGGTACTAGATAAAGCTTATTTGTGTACTGATCGTTTGTAAGTAACTGAACAAAATATCGTGTAATATTAAAACTATAAGTATTATTATCAAATTCTCCTCCAAAATGTCCCTCTCCCTCTATTGTGAAATCGGTTAGAAAAACAATTTTTCCTTCATTATTTTCTCTTAATAAATAGAGTTTCTCATGAAGGGGATAGTCATTATTTTCAAAAGCTTCAAAATCAATAGTTACACGATTAATTGATTTTCCTAGACATTTTGTTTGTATTTCTTCAAGGTTTGTGAAATCAAATTCTGCTTTATATCCCGCCATGGATTGAATAAAAATTTCATTTACATCAGGCGTTATATCATTAATATCTTTTTTGTTAAACATATTGATTCTGGTAGCATCACCACCTAATTCAAAATCAAAACTTAAAGCGGTGTCTCCTTCAATCTCATGATAATAAATACTAAATCTACTTTTATCTGCAATAGGATTTAAATATAAAATAGTGTTTGAGGCAGTTGCTTCTAAATATAATCCTTTAAAAAACTCCAAAAAAGCAACATTATCAATCATATTAGACCCTCCAGTTTCATTCATTATCATTTCCCCAAAACTATTATCTAATTGTATGTTAATGAAAGATGAAGTTGATGAATCTCCTTCATTAATAAAATAATTTGTAACAAGATTATTTGGATCATAATTAAAAGATTCATC
>JABHQB010000143.1 GCA_018695965.1 Flavobacteriales bacterium
AGGAGAAACAACAATGCAGATTCCATCCATTATTAGTGATGGTATTTGATAACAGATTGATTTTCCCCCTCCTGTTGGAAGTAAAGCAAGAGTATCTTTATTGTTTATAATCATTTTTATAATCTCCTCTTGATTTTCTCTGAAAGAAGAATATCCCCAATATTTTAATAGTATTTCCTTAGGAGTTTGCATTAAACACGAAAATAAAAAAAAGCCCTCAGAAAAGAGGGCTTTTTATATTTAAATTGGATATTAAATTATTCAACAATTAATTTTCTTCTGATTGAAGTTTTATTTGATTGAATTTCTAAGATATAGATTCCTTTTTTTAAATCAGAAAGATTAAGATTCGTGCTCATAGAATTTACATTTTCTGATTTTACTAATTGACCAGCAATATTATAAAGTTCAACTGTATTTATTTCAAAGTTTGAGTTTTCAATAGTTATATTGTTTTTAGCTGGGTTAGGGAAAATATTTGTAGAATGGTCTACCACATTATTTACAGATAATACTCCTCCTAAACCAAGAACAACATAAATTCTAGGATTCAGATAACCTTGAATTGTATCAATATATGATTTTCCTTTAGTTGCTGACATATCAGGATTACCTAATAATGATAAGCAAGCACCAGTACCAGCAGGTACTCCATTAACAGCAGCAAACATTGCATCATAAGTTGCATTGTCCCACCAATCCCAAGGAGAACTTTGTTCTTCTTGCATTCCACAAGGAGTTGCTGTTGTTGATGGTGCAGGAGTAAGCAATACATTTAATCCTTCATAACCACTATTATTAACATTAGCAGCTAATGTAAAAGGATCACTGTTAAAACTAAACCCTGCATTTGTAAATACATCATTATTTCCATATTGATTAGAGTAATGTTGTACAGTTCTACTACCCATAACTTCTACCACAAAATCTCCTGTTGTAGGTACAATTACATCTCCAGTGTCAATTGGAGCGTAAGGGTCGTTTGCACAATGGAATGAGACAATAGGCACATCACCATCTGCTAACCATGAAATATCTGCAAGAGCTCCTCCGACATTAAATGCCATATTAATGTCATTACTATATGTAGGATTATTTGGGATATTTAATGGAGTAGAAGTGTTAACTTCATATCCGGTCACATTTCCAGCAGTGTCTAAAATAGGAATAAGATTACCCAGTGTATCATATAGTGGAGCAAACGTCATATCTGTACCGTCAATATTTCCAAAAAAGTATGGAACTACATATGGAGATGGAGCTGAAGGAATAGAAAAGTCTATAAATTTTGGCAAATTTAGTTCAACAGCAGCGTCATCTAGCGTAGCGTATCCTAATGAAATATATGCTCCTGTACCTTGACCTCCTAATACAATTTTAGTTGGGTCAATGCCGAATGGATTACCTAACGCATCTTCCGTCATTCTCATAAATCGTACCATCGCCTTAGCATCTTGTATACCTCTGTATGCAGCCTGTAGTAATGTTGAAGTTCTCACATTTTGGTCAGTAGATGTAGGGTTCCATCCTTTTCTATTTCCCATAGCAACTGCTACATATCCTTTTTTTGCCCATCTAGTACATTGTTCTACTATTGAAGAATCTTTTACCGATCCAGTAGCTTGTCCATTAGCTACAGGAGGTAAGAACGAACCGGTATGAGATACAATAATAACAGGCCTGTTAGTTAAAGTGTCTCCAACTGGTTGATAAATGTCACATTCAATTGGAAGTAATGCGGGAGCTAAACCTAAGAGCATTGGTTCAATACTGACATTAAGTGCAAATGTATCTATTTCGCTTACATTTACATCTGTAAATACATCATCAAGGTATCTGTTTTGTGAATTAGCTGTAATTCCAATAAATAATAGAATTACTGCTAATAAATTTTGTAAAGATTTTTTCATAATTTTTTGTTTTAGTTTATTCTACAATAATACAAATTTTATTTTAATTCAAAGAGTAAAGATATATAGGTCATTCTACCAATGTATGGACCTCCATATACTTGAAAATGTTGGTTGTTTAATAAGTTAGAACTCCCTACTTTTAATGTTGCAGAATATTTTGGTATTTTTTTACTTATTTGCATGTCAATTAAATCATAAGTAGGTACTTCACCAGTAAACTGAGGTGACCCTTCATATTTAAATCCTTCTACCCATTTATAATTAATATTGAAAGCAAAATTTCTGAAGATCATATATTCTGAACTAAAATGTAAATCTCTTCCTGCAAACCCTAAATTGTATTTATGTTCTGGGGTGTTATATGCTGGAATAATAGGATCTTCTGTTCCTTCTTCATTTAATTTATTCCAACTATAATTTCCGTTTATAGTAAAATTAGAATTTATATAATAATTTAAGCCAATTGAAGCTCCTTGTGTTGTAACTATATTTTCAGCATTAGCAGCCATTCGGTATGCTTGTATTGAAGGCAATGATATTTGATAGGCTCCTGTAACAGTATCATCTTGCAATGTTGTATATTTTACTCCAACTTTATATCCTATAAAATCTGTGTATTTAGAATAATAATAATTTGCATCAATATAAACTTTATTAAAAAGTGTTGTTCTATATCCTAATTCAGCCGATTTTGCTTTCTCTGGTCTTATTGGATCTACACTAAAAAATTTTAAACTATCTTTATTTAGGGCTGCTGGTAAATAATAGTTAATTAAGGATTGGACTGTAACCATATTCTCACCATAATTCTCCCCATGACCATTTAAATTACCTATCAGAATAGCTCTACCAACATTATAGTATAAATATTGATCGGAAAGTGTTGGGTTTCTTACTGCAGATGACAGTGAAAAACGTATAATATCTGTTTCTGTAGCTTTATAAACTAAAGATGCAGCAGGAGAGAAGTTAAAATCAAAATTCTCGTTTTTATCCATTCTGAAGGTCCCATTTACTTTTAATTTATCAAAAAAGAGATCTTTTTCAAAACCAGAATAAATTCCATATTCTGTGTTAGATATTTTGGAAGCGGTATCCATAAAAATAGAACCTTTAGAGTCTGGTGTATATTGACGGAAATTTGCTCCTATCTTTATGCTTGAAAATGAAGGATTAAACTGATATTCAGAATGTATATGATTTAATGCAGATTTGTCATAAAAACCTGTTCCTCCTTCAATAGGTATTTTTGAAGTAATATCATTTAAAGCATTTGTAAATTCTTCAGTACCTGGTTCTAATCTGTTTGTAAGTAGATCTGTTTGAGTTCTTGTGAAATCGTGTATAGCAATAATTTCTTCTGCATTTGCATTTAGTACAGAATCACTCATTTGTATCCATTTATTGATATCGATTGGATTACCCTGAAATGTCCATTGTTGAGTTATAAAACTATATTCGGCAGCCTCCCATTCAACATCTTCCCATGAAAAATTATTTCTCCATTTGTTTCGGTAGGAAGTATACCAGTCTGTATTGTCAATTAGATTATGCTCTTGAAGTTTTAGAGCAGTAAAAACAGCGTCATAACTGTCTCCAGCATTTTCTTGTGAACGGTAGGCTCTTACAAAAAATCTATCTTCTTGTTTTACTTCTATTATATTTTGGAGAAACTGAATATTTTTTAGACTAAAACGGTTGTCTCCCTGATAAACTGTATTTCCTTTTCCGTAATTAAATTTGTACATCATCTCAATGTCAGGATTTAACTTATAATGTAATGATGATGATAATTTCAAATTATTGGTATTGTAATCTACAATATCTTTTTCTATATATCCTGATCGATAAAATATACCTAATCCTGGAAAATTAACATAATTATCATTAAAACTTCCTCTAACATCATTTAAATTGCCATCAGTATCTTCATCTCCATATCTGTTTACTGCATCATAACCTCCAGGATTATTTATATCTGCTTCTGTGCCATCAACTTGTGCCATATTGTCTGCTTCCCAATCATAAGCTTGCATATAAGAGAAATTAATTTTGTAGGCAAAAATATCTTCTCCATTTTTATTCTGGAATTTTTCTGCTAATCTGATTGAACTTTCAGATAGGTTTCTACTACCAAATTTCTGCTGCACGCTCAATCCTGTATGAATAAAAGGATTTTTTGTATCCATTTTTATAACTCCATTAAAAGCATTTGGCCCGAAATAAGCCGAACTAGCTCCCTGAATAATTTCTACTTTTAATATATCTAACTCAGATGCACCCAGGAAATTTCCTAAGGAGAAATTCATCCCTGGAGCTTGGTTGTCTACTCCATCAATTATCTGTAGGGAACGAACAGGAGAGGTGCTATTAAAACCTCTAGTATTAATAATTTTAAAACCTAAGCTTGCTGCTGAAATATCTACTCCTTTAAGAGCTCCTAGTCCATCATAAAAATTAGCAGATGGAGTTTCTTTTATTGCTAAAATATCTAGTGATTCTACAGTTAATGGACTTTCTTTTTGTTTTTCAGTAAGTCTGGAGTCTACAATTTTGACTTCCTTTATTAATTTGTTATCCGATTTTAAATAGATATTATAAATCCCTTTGTTTTTATTCCACTCTTCTTTTTTTATAGTTATTTTTTGTGTAGAATATCCCATATAGGAGATAGTAAGTTCTATTGGGAATTTGTTGGAAGGAATTGTTATTTCAAATTCTCCATTAATATCTGTAGATACTCCTAAATTTTGTTGTTTCCAAACTATATTAGCTCCTATAAGTTCTTCTTTTGTTAGTTTGTCAGAAACTTTTCCTTTTACTATAAATTGAGAAAATGAGAAAGAATAAAATAAAATAAAAGTAAAGAGTAAATATTTTCTCATAAACAGATTTTACATTGAGTTCTCAAGATAGTATTTTTTCATAATGATAAAGTTTGATACAAATGTATTAAATAAAAAAGGAATGCCACAAATGGGACATTCCTTTTTATAATGTAAACACACAAGGTGCTTATTTGTTTGACATTATTTCTTTAGAGTTACCACTGCCTATTAGCATTAACTTTTTGATCAATATTAATATCAAAAGTTATTCCGTCTTCTGTGCCACTCTCTATAATATTAATTGTCATGGACAGGTTATCTTTATTAAGAGTATTAAGCGTTAATGATAAAGTTGTGTCTGGCGTATTTACTGTTAATACATCTCCTGAAATAGACCATGTTCCACTTTCTACTTCAGTATTTAATTGATCATGCTCGGTATAAGTATTATCATCTTCAAAGGTTAATTTATAAGGATCTAAAGAATCAGCATTTGTTTCTGTATAATTAATCACACTATCTATTATTGGAATTCCCATCATAGATACTGTCATATTTCCAGACTGCTCTATTGATTGAGTAATCCATGAACCACCAGTAATACTAAAGGCACATGAACCGTCATCTTCTTCTGCATCAGCATTATAGTTTGTTGCAATTGCATCAGTACAGCCTTGTTCTTTTTTACAAGCAGTAAAAATAAATGATACCGCTAAGAATAAATAAAGTAATTTTTTCATTTTCTTTAATTTGGTTAATAATGAGGTAAAAATAACTAAATTTTTGAATTAGTGATTTCCATAATCTTATTTTCTAAAGCACAAGTATCATCAACTAATTGTTGTCCTCTTTTCAAAATATCATCTACAAAGTTTTTATCTTCACAATCCCCACAATTAATTTTTACATTTAAAAATGCTCCAATTACAGCGGTACGGGCACAAAGCGCTCCAACTCCAGCATCTGTTACAGAATTAGGATTTCCAATCTCTGCCATGGCTTGCATTACTTCCATAGAATTATAAGCAGTTTCCATCACTTTAAATGGAGTGAGGATAGCATATTTAGTCGCCTCTTGTATTGATTTTTTTCTTTTGGATTTATTGGATTCTGTATCTTTAGGTAAACGGAAAGCTTCCATGATTTTGTTAAATGCATTGGTGTCTTCATCTACTAAATTTAATAGAGTATTTTGGTAGTCCATTCCTTTTTCTGCCCAACCAGAGAATTCTTCCCATCTATCATCCCAACCTCTTTTGTGTGCAGAAAGGTTTGCAACCATAGTTCCGAGTGATACTCCCATAGCTCCACAATAAGCTGAGATAGAACCACCTCCAGGAGCAGGACTTTCAGATGAAGTTTCATTAGCAAAGTCAGTAAGAGTCATGTTTACAAGTGGATTGTTAGAGTCGCTTTCTAACATGTACTCAATTATTCTTTCTTCCGGATTAAAAGGAGCTAATTCATCTAATCCTAAGGTTTTTATAGCAATTTTAATGATTTCACTTTCTGCAATTCCTGTAGAACGTTCTTGTTTTTTTAGGAAGTGTTTTCCGGCATCAATTAATACTTTTTTAGGAACCAAACCGATTAACTCCGATCCTGTAACTCTCATTCCTCTTGATATAGAACGCTCGCAAGTTTTATCAAATACTTCATGTAAAGGAGAAATATTAAGGTCAGTTAAATTATATGAAATTTGAGCAACACCATATTCCTCAATAAACCAACCAATTCCCTTAACAGATTTACAAAGCCCTGGATCTTTTAAAGGATTTCCATTCTCATCTTTCATTATTTTACCTGAAAGTGTTCCTCCTTCTCTTTTTATTCTTCCTGCTTCACGGATGTCAAATGCTACTGCATTAGCTCTTCTGGTAGAA
>JABHQB010000144.1 GCA_018695965.1 Flavobacteriales bacterium
ATTATTCTGGAAGGGGAACTGCTGCAAAAACAGCTGAAATGAATATTTTGACTCATATGCAATATATGCATGATAGCAAGATAAGGCCTGAAACATTAAAGGAAATGGATAATGTTCAACCTGAAATAAAATATATTAGGGGAGAGACAGTAGTAAGGCCAGGACCAGATGGATTTATGAGACCATTTAGTAGGGCTAATGAAGATCAAAAGGCTAAGTATAATATTACTCTCGACAAGATTAATAATGATTTTAAGAATAATTGGCCAAAAATGAATGATAAAGAAAAAATGAAATGGAAATTCCAAAGATATATGCAAGATTATTTAGCAACTATTTCATCAGTTGATGATAATGTTGGAAGGGTATTGGATTATTTGGAAGAGACTGGTTTAAATGAAAACACAATAGTAGTATATACATCAGATCAAGGTTTTTATCTTGGTGAACATGGATGGTTTGATAAGAGATTTATTTATGACGAATCTTTTAAAATACCATTAATGATTAAATGGCCAAATGTTATTAAGCCAGGAACAACCAATGATGAGATGGTTCAAAATTTAGATTTTGCTCAAACATTTTTAGAAGCAGCTATGATTGAAGCTCCTGATGATATGCAAGGAGAAAGTATCATTCCATTGTTAAAAGGAAATGTTGAGAAATGGAATAGGGATGCAGTTTATTATCATTACTATGAATACCCTTCTGTTCATATGGTAAAAAGACATTATGGTATTGTAAATAAAGAATATAAGTTGATTCATTTTTATTATGATGTAGATGAGTGGGAATTATATGACAGAATTAACGATCCTAATGAAATGACAAACGTATATAACAATCCAGATTATAAAGATATTGTAAAGAAATTAACTGAAGAATTATATGAACTTAGAAAGAAGTATAAAGATTCAAAAGAACTTGATCAAAAATATCTTTACTAATTAATTATTTCATTCTTTTAAATCCTTAAATTGCTTATTAATCACCATTATGAAAAAATTAATATTCTGTCTTTTTTGCTTAATTTCTTGTGGTGAATCTACGAGGAATAGTATGGTCATTGATGATTTAGACAACATCAACAACTTAACTAAAGTCACTTTTTTAGATGAGTTAGTCGATGAAAGTTCAGGTTTAGTTTTTCTAAATAATGATTTAATCACATTTAATGATTCTGGCGGAAATAATAGCCTGTATGAGATAGATACAATTAATGGAGAGGTTACAAGAACTGTTGAGATAACAAATACTACAAATAATGACTGGGAAGATATAACTACTGATTCTGAATATATTTATATTGGCGATTTTGGAAATAATTATGGAAATAGACAAGATTTAGTGATATATAAAGTAAGTATACCAGATTACCTAAACACTTCTGACAATACGGTTGTTGCAGAGCAAATTAATTTTAGTTATTCAGACCAAACAACTTTTCAATCTAATCCATATAATAGTAATTTTGACGCAGAATCTATAATTTCATTTAACGATAGTCTGTATATATTTACAAAAAACTGGGTTGATAATAAATCTAATGTATATTCTTTAACTAAAAATGTTGGAACTTATATTGCCTCAAAAGTAGATAGTCTTGATGTTCAAGGTTTAATTACCGCTGCTGAACATAACCATACTTCAAATACTGTTACGTTGCTTGGTTATAATTCAGATTCTAATTTTGTAATTGAATTAACTAATTTTAATGATTCTAACTTCTCACAAGGATTAGTTAATAAATTTCAATTAGTTATTCCAGAAAATTCTTCAATTCAAACTGAAGGATTGACTAGCCTTAATAATAATTATTATATATCAGCTGAAGAATATTTAGGTAATTCTCAAGTACTCTATAAAATAAATAAAGACAGCTTACTTTCTAATTAACGACACCTTCTTTATTGGAAAGGAAGAGGTCATAGTTCAATTCTTGTCGGAGTATCTTTTCCTTGAATAACAGAAAGTATTCCCTTTGCAATTAGTTTAGTTGTCTCTTTAATAGTGAATATATCTAGAGTTTTATATTCATCCGAAACCCTATGATAGTCAGAGTCTTTTTCCATTGGAGTAGTTGAAAAAGTATGAGCTGGTATTCCTAGTTTTGCTAATGCTGCATTGTCAGATCTAAAAAATAATTTTTCCTTTATATAAGGATCAGGAAAAACCTCATAGTTTGTATTAGAAAGATTTTTTTGAATAATTTCTCCAAAATCTGAACGATCGAAACCAGTTATCCATGCTGTTTTTTGACCATAGGGAGATTCTTTACCAATCATTTCAATATTAATTCCTGCTACAATATCATTTGGGTTGATTTGTTTACCAAAATATCGTGATCCAACTAATCCAAATTCTTCTGCAGTGAATGCAACAAAAACTATGCTTCTTTCATTGTTATCTAATTTTTTAAAATATTCTGCTAAAACTAACACTGCGGTTGTCCCAGAAGCATTATCATTTGCTCCGTTGTAAATATTATCACCTTCCTTTTCATGATCTATCCCTAAATGATCATAATGTGCAGAAATTATAATGTACTCATTGGGCAAACTCTTTCCTTTTAGAACGCCAATTACATTATATACTGACATTTCGTTTGATTTCAGATAAACATTCCTGTAATAATTAGGTCGACGCTTTTTTTTGAAATTAAAATTTTGCCTGTAAGAATTTAAAGTATCATGTTTTGTTAGCCCAATTCTTTCAAATTCTGACTCTATATATTTAGCAGCCCTTTCAATCCCCTCAGAGCCAGCTCTTCTTCCTTCCATTTTATCATCTGATAGCGTAGAAAGGTGTTTGTTAACTAGTCTTTCATTGATTATTGTATCATTACTACATGATGATAGAGTGATAAAAACTATAACAAGTAATTTATTAATCATAATTAAATGTTCATTATTTTATTAAATTGCGGGAAAATTACTGTTTTGAATAAATCTTTACTAATTATTTTATTTTTATTTTCATTTAATTTTCTTTCTGCACAGCAATGGAAACAAATGATTAATGATCCTTCAATAAATGTATATGAAGTAGTTGCTGAAGCAGAATCTTATTTTCAAAATATTAACAAAAATGCTAAAGGTTCTGGCTGGAAAAAATATCAAAGATGGTTATATGAAAATGAACCCAAATTTTATCCCTCTGGTGATAGAAGTAATGTAGATCCCTATTTCGTTTCTAAAGAGTTTAAAAATTTTTTAAAAAATAATAGTAAGCAAGAAAAATCTCTTTTTGATAACGGATGGGAAGAACTTGGACCTTATTATATTGAACAAGTAACTGGACATTATGCTGTTGGTTTAGGGAGAGTTGAATCGTTTTATTCAGACCCTAATGATTCTAATAGAATATATTTAGGATCAAGAAGTGGTGGATTTTGGAGGACAGTAGATGGCGGGGATAGTTGGACTAATACAACTGATTTTTTATATGCAGCTGGTGTAAATACTATAGCAGTTTCACCCAATAATCCAAATCATGTTCTTATAAACGTGAGAAACTCAAATAATGGTGTTACGCATGGAATTTATCAATCTACTGATGGAGGAGAAACCTGGAACATAACCAATTTCAATCCAGATAACCTTGGCTGGGGAGGTTTAGGAACTTATAATAGTATTTATAAGATTTCTTACCACCCTACTATAGATAATTTGGTATTTATTGGTACATCGGAAGGCTTATTTCGTTCTACAGATAATTTAAATACATGGGTCAATTCTGCTACTGGTAATTCTTGGGAATGGAATTATAATTTCACTCAAATTGATTTTCATTCAACAAATGAGAATATTATATATACTGCAAGCTATGAGGTAGATTCTAAAATATATATATCAAATGATGCAGGCTTAACATTTAGTGGCTCTAATACTATCTCTGGAAATTCTAGTAATATTAAATTGTCTGTTTCTGCTGCATGTACTGATTGCATTTATGTAGGAAGTAGTGATGGTATATGGAAGTCAACAGATAATGGTCAAAATTTTACTCTTATTTCTAATCCTGGAATTAGTAATTACGGCGCTTTTGCTGTAAGTGATGTTGACACCAATTATATGCTGTTTGGTGATATCGATACTCACAGAAGTACTGATGGTGGTGCTACGTTCAATCAAGCTACATATTGGTCCACAGGAAATGCTAATTATAATACTACAGGAACATATGTGCACGCAGACATTAGAGGGGCTCGTTCTGAAAATGGAGTGTTTTGGGTTAACACTGATGGCTTTTTGTGTAAAAGTTTAGATAACGGTGTTTCATGGGAGATTTATGAAGGTCAATCTATTCGTGAGAATTATTGTCTTGGATTAAGTCAATCTAATCATGAAAGAACCATATCTGGTTCTCAAGATAATGGAACAAGTATAAAGACTGAAAACTCTTGGATTGAATTTTATGGTGCAGATGGTATGGAAGGAATCATACATCCTTTAAATGATGATTGGATGATTGGAAGTTTCCAATTTGGCGGAAAAAGAAGAACAAAAGATGGGGGATTAACACAAGGTGGTATTAATCCGAGTGGTTTTGATGGAGATTGGATAGCTCCCGTATTATACGACCCTAACAATCAAATGAAAATTTTTGCTATGGATGATATGGTATATAGTAGTGATGATTTTGGTTCAACATGGACAGAGTTAGGAGCACCAAATTTTTCTGGTAATGTATCAAATGCAGCAATTGCTGAAAACAATTCAAATATCCTAGCTGTTTCTAATTATCAGGCAATTGAAAAATCTATTGATGGTGGATATACATATACAGATATTAAAGGATCTCTTCCAAATCAATTTATTACTGATATTGCTTTTGATCCTAATGATGATAATGTTATTGTGGTCACTTATGGAAATTACAATTATGACAACAATAAAGTATTTATTACAATTGATCAAGGAGCATCATGGCAGAATATAACTTATAATCTAGGAAATATTCCCGTAAGATCTGTTGTAATTGACCATACAGATGCTTCAACAATATACCTTGGTACTGAGATTGGAGTTTACAAAAAATCTATGTTAGAAAATTCTTGGACCTTATATAATCAAGATTTACCTAACATGTCAGTACTTGAATTAGAAATAATGTACGGATCAAATACACTTCGTGCAGCCACTTGGGGAAGAGGATTATGGGAATTTACCTTAGATGGTAGACAAAGTTTTCCGTCAATATTAACTACTAGAATCACAAACCAACCTACAGATACTCAACCAAAAGTTGATATAGATCAGTTTGTAACATCAACTATTTCTTATGATGGAGAAATAGCAAATGCTTACATTCAATGGTCAACTGATATATCTAGTGTAGTAAATACTACCACAATGATAAACACTTCTGATATTACGTGGGTTACTGATTCTCCAATACCTAATCAAACAGAAGGAACAAAAGTTTATTTTAAAGTCTTTGCTGAAGGAGATAATAATGATATTACGGAAACTTACAGATATATGTATGAAGTTAAGGCCAATGTTCTTTGTACACCATCCATGGATTGTTCTTATAATGATGGATTTCAGTTAGTTCAAGTAGGCGATATAAATAATCCTTCAGGATGTGAAGGTTATGGAGATTTCATGGATTTATCAACTGATTTGGAGCAAGGTTCAAATAATCAGATGACTGTTACAACAGGTTATGGTGATCAGTATGTAAAAGTTTGGATAGATTACAATGATGATTTAGATTTCACCTCAGATGAGGTTGTTATAGATAATTATGTAATTGCGCCTGGCCAGGCTGCAGGATCTTATACTGAAACAATTGATTTCGTAATTCCTGAAAATGCTACTCTAGGAGAGCATATTTTGAGAGCTAAAGCTAATTGGAGTGGCGATGTTCCTGCAGACGCATGTGCTGAAACAACCTATGGGGAAACAGAGGATTATATGGTAAATATTGTTGAATCGTCCTTAGGATTGATTGAAAACAATTTTGAGTATAAACCTTTAGTATATCCTAATCCTACTGTTGGAAATTTCTCGATTGATTTAGGAATTATTTACAATAATGTTTCAATAACATTAACTGATATAAATGGAAGAATAATTCAATTCAAGAATAATCTATATGGAAGATTCTTTGACTTAGAAATAGATAATTCATCAGGCATGTATCTTCTAATAGTTGAATCTGGAAAAAATAAAGCTGTGATTCGAATTATTAAGAATTAGAAGCTATAATTATTAATAAAAACTACTTCTAATATTAAGGGCTGCGGCAATAATATCTACTCTTGAAATTATTCCTAAAATTCTATTTGATACCATTACTGGAAATCTTTTTCTTTTTAGTCTTAAAAATTTTTCAGCAGCATCAAAAATTGTTTCATTCGGCGAAATAGAATCTACATTTTCAGTCATGTACTTTGAAACAGTAGTCTTTGACATTGGCATATTATAATATCGGCTATCAACAATTTGCTTCATTAAATCTGTTTCTGATATAATACCAATTAATTTTCCAGACTTATTAATTATAGGAGCTCCGGATATTTTCTTTTCTAGTAAAACTCTTTTCACTTCAAATATAGAATCTGATTTATGAAATGTAATTACTTCTTTAGACATGTAATCTTTGACTAGAATATTTTGTAAAGATTTTCTAACTATTTTTTTAGATGGGCTTTTAAAATTAATTACGGACATGGACATAAAATACAAAAAAAAATTTAATTTACTTTCTATATTATTGATTATCAATGTTTAACAAGAAAAATTAATACAGTTTTATATTCGTAATTTTCAATTTTTTAACTATGAAAAAAATCTATTTTTTTTCAATATAATGTCCTATATTTATCCTCTTCATTATTAATAAAACAATCAGTTATGAAAAATTTTTTATTTCTTTTAATTGCAGTTTTTACATTTTCGTGTAATCAAACTGATCAAAAAAAATCTAAAGAAGCATCTTCCCATGAAAATATGATGGTTCTTGTAGTAAATTACGAATTACAAGACATGAGTCTTGAAGATCATGCAAAGCTTGGATCTGAGGTTGCGCCAAATTTTAAACCAGAAAACATTGATGGTCTTATTGGAAAGACCTTTATTGGAAATGTAGATACTGGGGTTTTTGGTGGGGTTTACTATTTTAAAAGCAAGGAATCTGTTGACACATATTTAGATTCTGAGCTATGGAAA
>JABHQB010000145.1 GCA_018695965.1 Flavobacteriales bacterium
AAAGAAATAAAAAATGCAAAAGCAAATAAGCAGGATTACAGGCTGCAAATGGGAGATTTGATATCAATTCAAATTAACACAACTACAGAGCAGCAGCATGATTTTTTTAATAAGGAAAATTTAGCAAATTCTCAATTAATGATGCAAAACCCTTATCTCTATGGTTATATTATTAAAGAGGATGGAAATCTTGATTTACCTTCATTTGGTAAGGTAAGGGCAGAAGGATTTACTTTACAAGAGTTAGAGAATGTAATAAGAAAAATTGCAGAATCTTACTTTGAAAGTCCAATTGTAAAATTAAATATTATCAACTTTAAAATTAGCATACTTGGAGAGGTAAATAATCCAGGAACATTTAAGATTATTGATCCTGAAGTAAATATACTTTACGCTTTAAGTTTATCTGGTGATATGACTCAATTTGGAAACAGAAGAAAAGTTAAAGTTATCAGAAACGAAAATGAATTGAACAGAGTTTTTTATGTTGATTTAACTAAAAAGGGAGTATTGAATAATGCTGATTTTATGCTACAACCTCATGATATTATTTATGTTTCACCACTTAGAAAAAAATTCTATGCCTTTAATAATATAAGTAATATAGTATCAATGTCATTATCAGCAGTTACATTGTTTATATTAATCAATAATAATTAAGAAAATGGCAAATCAATTAGATGAAATAATAGATTTTAGACAGTTTTTTTTTAAGGTAATTAAGAATTGGCCACTCTTTGTTATGGCTTTATTGCTTGCTTTTTCTCTCGCTTTTGCTTACAATAGATATACGCATGAGCTTTATAGTGTGGAAACTTCTATCATTATTAAAGAAGACAGTGCTATGCCAACTGCTTCTGATTTGTTGTACGATAACATGTCTTCAAATAATGTAAGTTTAGAAAACAAAGAGTTAATGTTAAAATCATACCCTTTAGTTCATAAAACTTTAAAAGATTTAAGATTTAATATTGAATATTGTATTGTTGGAAATATTAAAGTTTCAGAAACATTTCATGCTCCAATACTTTTAAATTGTAATTCTACTGAGAAACTTTCTGGAAAATCAATTGAGATAGAAATCCTTAATGAAAATAGTTTTCTAATGATAGATGAAGAGACTGGTGAAAAAAGGACTTGTAATTTTGATGAAGAATTTATTTTTCATGATTCTAAAATGAGTGTAAGTATTAATACTAATTTTCAATTTGATACTGAAATGGAACTTCCTAAGTCAGTTGTTAAATTTTATAACTTAAAATATCTTACTCAATCTTATCAAAAGAAGATAATTACATCACAAAAGGATAGAGAATCTACAGTTTTAAATATTTCTATTTTATCAGAAGATCAGTTAAAGGGAGTTACATTCTTAAATCAACTTACTTATAACTACATACAAAAGGAAATTGAAGAGAAGAATACAGCGTCAAAAAATACTGTGAAATTCATAAATGATCAGCTTATTGAAATGAGTGATTCGTTAGCTCTTATTGAACAGCAAATTCAGGAATTTAGGAATGATAATCAAGTAATTGATTTGAGTTTAAAGTCTCAAAGTATATATTCAAATATTGTAACACTAGAAACTGAATTAGCAAAGAGTAAAACTATAAATAACTATTATGACTACTTATCAGGGTACTTACTAAAAGGATCTAACCTGGAAGGAATTAGTGTTCCCACCTCTTTTGATGTTAATGATGTTTCTTTAAACTCTCTAATAAAACAATTAGTTGAAATTCAGATTAAAAAGAACATATTAATTGATGGTGGGCAAGTAAATAATCCTGCAATTCCACAATACAAAAGGCAAACAAAACAGCTAGTTTTAAATTTAAAAGAAGCTATAACAACTTCAAAAAGTGCAAATAATTTATTGATTACTGATTATAAAGCTAGAATAAGCAAGATGGAAAGTTCTTTAGGAAATATTCCTCAAGTTGAAAGGGAACTTTTCAGTATAGAGAGATTACAGTCAATCAGTGAGAATATTTATATTTTCTTATTAAAGAAAAGGGCAGAAGCTAAAATTACCTCATCTTCTAATGTTTCTGATAGTCATGTGCTTGAACCTGCAATGTATTTTAAGAAAAACCCAGTTAGGCCAGATAAAAATATGAGTTACTTGATAGCTGTACTTTGTGGTCTTCTATTGCCAATGGCGTTCATGTTCTTTTCTGAGTTAATAAAAGACACTATTATTACGCGAACTGATTTAGAGAAATCTACTACAATTCCTATTTTAGGTATGATTGGGGGGAATGATAGTGCTTATAATTTACTCTCTAAGCAAAGTCCAAAATCTCCTGTTTTTGAGGGATTCAGAGCTTTACGGTCTAATTTAAATTTCTTTAACACTAATACTGATAAGAAAGTTTATCTAGTTACTTCATCAATTAGTGGTGAGGGGAAAACATATATTGCTGCAAACTTAGCGATTGTTTATGCGAAATCGGGTAAAAAAACTTTAGTAATTGGAGCCGATTTAAGAAGGCCACGACTGTATACTGATTTTTCTTTGAAGAATGATTTAGGAATGACTAGTCATATATTTGGTGACAAGTCATTAAATGAGGTGATTATAAAATCTGATGTTGAAAATTTAGATATTTTAATTTCAGGCCCTGTACCAGCTAATCCTTCTGATGCTTTACTTAATGAAAAATTCAAGATAATGCTAGCTACGTTAAAAGAACAATATGATATTATTATCTTGGATACTCCTCCTTTAGGATTGGTTGCGGATGCTTTAACTTTAATGCAATATTCTGATATTAATTTGTATGTGGTAAGACAGAATTATTCTCAAAAAGGTATTTTATCATATGTAAATGATTTGTTTATTAAAAATAGAGTAGGAGATATGCAAATTGTATTTAATGATGTTAAAGAAGGGAGTGGTGCTTATGGATACGGATATGGCTACGGCTACGGCTACGGATACGGCTACGGATACGGCTATACTACTAATTCAGAGTATTTTGCTGATAGCGAAAAGAAATAACAATGAAAAGTAAATATATTAATCCAAAAATCATTGCAGAAATAGGTTGCAACCATAAAGGAAAAATGGATATAGCAAAGCAGTTATTGAAAGTTGCTTCAGTAAGTGGAGTTGAAGTCGCTAAATTTCAAAAAAGAAATAATATAGAATTATTGACAGAGGAGCAATATAATGCTCCTCACCCTAACCCTATAAATTCTTATGGAGATACTTATGGATCTCATAGAGAATTTTTGGAGTTTGATGTGAATCAACATAGAGAGTTAAAAGAATATGCTGAAAGTTTAGGACTTATGTACTCAACTTCTGTTTGGGATACTACTTCTGCAAAGGAAATATCTAGTCTAAACCCTGAATTAATAAAGGTTCCTTCAGCATGTAACAATCATTTTGATATGTTAAAGGTTTTAAGAGATGATTATAAAGGAGAAGTTCATATTTCATTTGGAATGACCACTAAAGATGAGGAAGAGCAAATCGTTTCATTCTTTGAAGAAACAAATCAAGCTAATAGATTAGTGCTTTATTCTTGTACTTCTGGGTATCCTGTTCCTTTTGAGGATGTTTGTATGTTGGAAATCGTCAGAATTAAAGAGAAGTTTGAAGATAGAGTTAAAGCAATTGGTTTTTCTGGACATCATTTAGGAATTGCGGTTGATGTTGCAGCATATACACTTGGAGCTGAATGGGTTGAACGACATTTTACTTTAGATAGAACTTGGAAAGGAACGGATCATTCAGCATCCTTAGAACCTACAGGACTTAGAAAGTTAGCTAGAGATTTAAAAGCTACACATAAAGCATTAACTTACAAACAATCAGACATTTTAGGGGTTGAACAAGTTCAAAGAGATAAACTGAAATACAGAAAAAAATAATGAGTGTAATTGCATTTATTCCTGCAAGAGGAGGTAGTAAATCTATTCCAGAAAAAAACATAAAGTCTTTCTGTGGTAAGCCTCTCATATTCTGGAATTTACAAGAATTACAAAACTCAAATGCAGACAATATTGTTGTTGCAACAGATTCTGAAAAAATTAAGAATATTGTAAACTCATTTAACTTTTCAAAAGTAAGTGTTTATGATAGGAGCAATGAGAACTCTCAAGATATTTCTTCTACTGAATCTGTAATGTTAGAATATATAAATAGCAAAAGTCTATCAGACACTGACACTTTTATGTTGGTGCAAGCTACTTCTCCATTTACTCAGAAGAATCATTTTAATGAAGCTTTAGAATTATTTGAAAAACATGATGCTGTTCTGAGTTGTTGTGAGTCAAAAAGATTTTCTTGGAGAGATGGAAAATCCCTGAATTATGATATTTACAACAGACCAAGAAGACAAGATTTTGAAGGTACTTTAATTGAAAATGGAGCTTTTTATATTTCTTCAGTTTCAGATATTAAAAAGACAAAAAACAGAATTTCAGGAGATATTGCTACTTATAAAATGCCAGAATTTACTTATACTGAAATTGATGAGCCAGAAGATTGGATTGTTGCTGAATCATTAATGAAAAAGTTTATTTTGAAAGATAAAACCCCAGACTTTTCAAAGATTAAAATCTTCTTGTCTGATGTAGATGGAGTATTGACAGATGCGGGAATGTACTATACAGAGAATGGAGATGAGTTTAAAAAGTTCTGTACATATGATGGAATGGGGTTTCAGCTATTACAAAAAACAGGTGTTAAAGTAGGAATACTTACAACAGAAGATAGAGAGTTAAATAGAAGAAGAGCTAAGAAACTTGGTTTGGATTTTGATTTTCATGGTGCAAAGGATAAATTACAAATTGTAAAGGATTTGTGTGCAAAGGAAAATGTTTCCTTAGATGAAATTGCATATATTGGTGATGATGTGAATTGTTTTGAACTCCTTTCAAATGCAGGGGTTTCTGCTTGCCCTATGAATGCAGTTTCTAAAATTAAATCTATTCCAAATATTATTCAACTACAAAAGAATGGAGGTGATGGTGTTGTTAGAGAGTTTGTGGAAATAATACTTTCATAAAATGAAATTTTGGAGGGATATAAAGGATTTTATACTTTCTTATTATTATCCCAAAAACCAATATTTTTTAGTTTCTTTTCCTAAAACTGGTCGTACTTGGCTTGATTACATGCTAAAACAAATGGTTAAGCAAAGTAAACATCCACTAAAAAACAATGAAAATTTTATATTTAACGAACATGATAATTCTGAGATAATTATTGAAAATGGAACAAGAAACAACCCTCTTGATGTTTTTAAATTTACTTCTAGAGATAGATACAGGAGAGGAAAGGTTTTATTTTTGGTAAGAGATCCTAGAGATGTTGTTGTTTCACATTTTCATCAGGTAACAAAAAGATCGA
>JABHQB010000146.1 GCA_018695965.1 Flavobacteriales bacterium
GGCACATCAAAAGCTATATACGGTTTAACTGCTAGTACTGATTATGAATGGCAAGTAAGGAGCGTATGTTCAACCGACACTTCTTCAGTTTCAGCATGGTCTTCATTACAAACATTTACTACTCAAGAAGTTTGTGCTAAGCCAACAAATCCTGATGAGTTAAATATTACAACTACAACTGCTGATTTAGTTTGGGACGCAATTCCAGGAGCTTGGGGTTATAAATTAGTATATCTTGATACATCAGCGGCTTGGATTACTAGAATAGTAGATACAATAAATACTAACATTGATGCAATAGCATCATTAGATCCTGGAACTACATATAAATGGAGAGTAAGAGCACTTTGTGATTCTACAGTTCAAAATAATTCTGCTTGGAAAGGATGGCAATTCTTCTCTACTTTATCATCTAACAGAATAACTGCAGGTGATGTGGACTTAGGAGAAAATCTAAATGTATATCCTAATCCAACAGATGGTGTGTTTAATATCTCATTTATTTCCGAGGAAATAGATGATTTTGAGATTACTGTAGTTGATGCATTTGGCAAGTTAGTATCTAAAGAAGAGATACAAAACTTTGTTGGAGAATATACTAAACAAGTTGATTTATCAGCTTACTCTAAAGGAATCTATATGGTACAGATTAGAACAGAAGGCTCATTTGTTACTAAAAGAGTAGTTGTACATTAATAATAATACTTTAATTAACAATTTAAAATTCGAGAAGATTCCTTCTCGAATTTTTTTAGCAGCAGAAAATGTTATTTAACACTTTAGAATACTTTTTGTTTTTACCAATAACTTTTTTACTGTATTGGTCAATAAAAAACACTACAACACAAAATATTTTAGTTTTAGCAAGTAGTTATGTGTTTTATGGTTGGTGGGATTGGAGATTCTTATTCCTTATTTTTATCTCTACAGTTGTTGATTATTTTGTTGCAATTAAAATTGAGAAAACTGATTATAAAGAACGAAAAAGAGTATATTTATTACTTAGTATAATATTTAATCTTACTATATTAATTTTCTTTAAATATTATAACTTTTTTATTGAATCTTGGGTAGAATTACTTTCCAGTATAGGATATCATGTAAAAGATGTTTGGACTTTAAAAATAATCTTGCCAGTTGGTATTTCTTTTTACACTTTTCAAACAATGTCCTATTCACTTGATGTTTACAGGAATGATATTAAAGCAACAAGAGATTTTATATCATTTGCTTCTTTTGTAAGTTTTTTCCCTCAATTAGTAGCTGGTCCGATTGAAAGAGCATCAAACTTACTTCCTCAGATGTTAAAAGAACGAAAGTTTGACTATAAACAAACTGTTGATGGATTAAGATTAATCTTATGGGGATTATTCAAGAAAGTAGTAATAGCAGATTCATTATCATTATTAGTAAACCCCATTTTTGATAATTATGAAATATTAAATGGAGGGGAATTATTTTTAGGGTTAATATATTTTTCTTTCCAAATATATTGTGATTTTAGTGGATATTCAGATATTGCTATTGGTACCGCTAAAATGTTTGGTGTAGAACTCAGATCTAACTTCATCTTCCCGTATTTCTCTAGAGATATTTCTGAATTCTGGAGAAGATGGCATGTTTCTCTTTCTTCTTGGTTTCGAGATTATATTTACATTCCTTTAGGTGGGTCAAAAAACGGGAAATGGGTTTCAATAAGGAATATTTTTATTATTTTTATTATTAGTGGTTTTTGGCATGGAGCTAACTTCACATTTATCGCATGGGGATCCATACATTCAGTATTATATTTAGCATTAGTCTTATCAAATAAAAATAGAAGATATTTAACCTCAATAGTTTCTAAAAATAGAGCTGTCCCAACATTTATAGAACTATATCAAATTAGTATTACATTTTTTATGGTAACGATATCTTGGGTGTTTTTCCGTTCGGGATCCATCTTGGATTCTTTTCTCTACTTAAAAAAAATGTTACTAAATTTTGATATTCCAATATCTTATCGTTCTGGCATATTTTATGTAATATTAATAATCATTTCAGATTGGTTAAACAGAAAAGATGAAAGGAAACCGTTAAATATATCGTCAACTAATATCAGATGGATTATATACGTTCTTATGTTTATATTAATTATAAGTCATGGAGGTCAAAAAAATGAATTTATTTATTTTCAATTCTAAATTATGAAAAAACTAATAAATAGAACTTTATTATTTTTAACAATTTCAGCTATTTTCTCATTGTTGCTTGGTTTTTTGTCTGTTGTTATAACTAACAAAACATTTAATTTTGAATTCAAAAAATATCAGAATATATTAATTGTAGGCAATTCTCATACAGAATGTTCTATTAGTGATAAGATACTTTCTAATTCTGTAAATATTTCACAGAGTGCATCATCATATTTTTACAGTTATATAAAGGTTAGAGAGTTTGTAAAAAGAAATCCTACTATTGATACAGTTATTATTAGTTTTTCGGATAACGACCTTTTTTCTGAAAAAGAAAAATGGCTCTCTTCCACTGAAAAAATCAGAAATAAGATGACAAGAATGATATTCTTATTTAATACAGAAGATTATTTAACTCTCTTTTGTTCTAACCCCATAACAACAAGTCTACAAAGTTTCATTGTGTATTCGGATTTCTATAATTTATATATACATAGAAGAAGTTTTATTGGAGGTTATAATCAATTCAATAAAAATAAAATAAAAGAATCTATTTTAGAATTTAATCAAGATACACCAAAAATTGACTATAAAATAGCGCATACAGAATTAAAATATTTATTAAAAATATATGAATTATGTGAGAAGGAAGGTGTACATCTTATTCTCTTAAACTCTCCAGTTCATCCTGTTTTACAAAGTCATTTTAGTCTAATAAAGGATAGAAACTATAAAATTGCTTCTGAAAAAATGACAAATGCAACATTTTTAGATCATAGCTCATATAAGTTAGACAACTCAATGTTTGCGGATTTAAGTCATTTAAATGGTACAGGATCAATATCTTATTCTTTATTTCTTAAATCAGTATTTAGTAAATAATAATTATTCTATAAGTAGATTCATTTTTTTTTATAATTTTGCAAACGAAAACAGAGAAAGGGTGAAGAGCAAAAGCACTTTGTGATTCTACAGGTCAAAATAATTCTCCTTGGATGGATGGCAGCTCTTCTTAACGTTATCATCTAATAGAATTACTGCTGAAGATGTTAATTTAGGAACTAATCTTAATTTTATCCTAATCAAACTGATGGCAGGATTAATATTAATTTTGTTTCTGAAGAGTTAGATAATTTTGAGATAATAGTTATTGATGCATTTGGGAAGTTATTTGCTTATGAAGAGCAACAAGACTTTGTTGGGGAATACACTCAGTTGATTTATCAGCATATACAAATTAAAACTCAAGATTCATTTATAAGCAAAATAATAGTGCTACAATAATATTTTTTTGAGAGTATTAAAATAGTATTTTAGCAAAAAGATTATTAAAAAAAATGATATGCCAGATTTGAATACACCATTACATTTAGATATGCTTCAAAGAGCCAGAAAAAGACTCACTTTAACCGCTAGAGTTAAAAAAGCGATTAAGATCTTGCTAGGTAAAGAAGATTTTTATGGGTTAGAATGGGGAGATCCAAATAAGATAGACCCATTAAGATATATTAAAGACCATTTTTTGCTTCCATATTTTGATAGCAGTAGTAAGATAATAGAGATTGGTCCAGGAGGTGGCAGATGGACTAGATATATGTTAAAGGCGAGTAAGGTATTTGCAGTTGATTTTTATCAGCCTGTTTTAAATGAACTAGCAAAAAATTATAACTTACCAAATATAAAGTTTATTAAAAATAATGGTTCTGATTTCCCAAATATAAAGGAGAATTCAATTGATTTAATTTTTTCATTTGGCACATTCGTACATCTAGATATTGAGATAATTCAAGAGTATTTAAATAACATAAAACCTCTTTTAAAATCTAGCTCAAATGTCATTATACAATATTCTGACAAAACAAAGCCTTTAGGTTATGAAAGAATAGTAAATTCTAGAGATAATAGAGGGTTCTCTGATAACGATCCAGAAAAAATGAGAAAACTTATACAAGCTCATGGCTACAAAATTTATGAAGAAGACACTAAAACTATGTGGCATAGCTCTATTATTCGTTTTGGATTATAAATGTAAAATATTTTTTAATTATTTGATAAAAATTCCTATTCAGTAATACTAAAGGCTGCTATTTTAAAAATAGTTTGTTAGATTAAATAAAACTCCTTATATTTGCAACCGAAAATAGAGGAAGAAAAGGGAAGAGGCAGTTAGCCTCTTCTTTTTTTACATAGACATATGATCGCAAAAGAAGAAATAAGAAAAGTAGCCGAACCAAAGATAAAAGAACTTGATGGTTTTTTTGTTGACGTAAAATTAAACACAGCAAATGTTATTACAGTTTTCTTTGACAGACTAGAAGGAGTGCAAGTAGAGCATTGCCTTGCTATTAGCAAGTATATAGAAGAACATTTTGATAGAGATGTTGAAGATTATGAGCTAACGGTTTGTTCTGCTGGGCTTGATAATCCTTTTATGGTTGAAGAGCAATATCATAAATATAATGGAAAAGAAGTTGGAGTTTTACTAACTAATGGAAAGCGTAAAACTGGACTTATTCTTGCTTATAATGATAATGTTTTAACACTTGAAGTTGCAAAAAAGAAAAAAGGAAGTAGAAAAGAGTACATATTGGAAGAGGTAGAAATTCCTCAAAATGAAATAAAAGAAACTAAACTTAAAATAAATTTTAAATAAAATGGAAGTAGAAAATCTAATTGAATCGTTTTCAGAGTTTAAAGAGGTGAAAAATATTAACCGTGAAACAATGATGAATATATTGGAAGATGTTTTTAAAGCGGTATTGGCAAAAAAATATAATGAAGAAGGAGACTTTGATGTTATTATTAATGTCGATAAAGGAGATTTAGAAATCTGGAGAAACAGAGAGATAGTTGCAGATGGAGAAGTTGAAAATCCTATTGCTCAAATTTCATTATCAAATGCCTTAAAAATTGAAGATGATTATGAAGTTGGTGAGGAAGTTTCGGAACAAGTTAGTTTTGAATCAGAATTTGGAAGAAGACAAGTGCTTTCTATTCGCCAGCATTTAATAGCTCGTATTGCTGATCAGCACAGAGATGAGTTGATGAAGCGTTATGAAGATAGAATTGGTGAAATTATTCATGGTGAAGTTTATCAAATTTGGAGAAATGAAATCCTTTTGCAAGATGATGATGGTAATGATTTATCTTTACCAAAAGACGAGCAAATCCCTAAGGATTACTTCAAAAAAGGAGAGTCAGTCAGGGCTGTTATCAAAGAAGTGAACTTAAAAAATAATAAAGCAAATATTGTTCTTTCTCGTATTGCTCCAGAGTTTATTGAGCGTTTATTTGAGCAAGAAGTTCCTGAAGTATTTGATGGAATTATTACTATTAAGAGAGTAGTTCGAGCGCCAGGAGAGAGGGCAAAAGTAGCTGTTGAATCATATGATGATAGAATTGACCCAGTTGGAGCTTGTGTAGGAATGAAAGGATCTAGAATTCATGGTATTGTTCGTGAGCTTAAGAATGAAAATATTGATGTTGTTAATTTTACTGAAAATACTCAACTACTTATCAGTAGAGCATTATCTCCAGCTAAAATTACATCGGTAAAGTTAGATGAGGAGAAGATGAGAGCTTCAGTATTTATGGATGCTGATCAAGTATCTTTAGCAATTGGTAGAGGAGGTCATAATATTAATTTAGCAGGTAAATTAACTGGTTATGATCTTGATGTTTATAGAGATGCAGATAGTTTTGATGATGATGTTGCGATTGACGAATTCTCTGATGAAATTGAAGGATGGGTAATTGATGCTCTTAAAAATATTGGTTGTGATACAGCTAAGAGTGTGTTAGATATCTCATCAAAAGATTTAGTTTTAAGAACTGATTTAGAAAAAGAAACTGTTGATGAAGTGCTGAGCATTTTAAGTTCAGAGTTTGAAGATTAAGAAATAAATTGTAGAGACTATTATGTCAGATAAAAAAAGTGTAAGGTTAAATAAGTTAGTAAAAGAATTCAATGTAAGTATTGATAGGATATTTTCATTTTTAGAAGCAAAGGGGATTGATGATTTAAAACCAACTTCCAAAGTTTCTCATGATGTTTACATGGATTTGTTAGGTGAGTTTGATTCTGAAAAGAAAGCGAAATTATCTGCCGAACTTTTATCCAAAGAAAAAGAATTAGTTAAAGCTGAGGAAATTATTAAACAGCAAGAAGCTGAGGAAAAAGCTCAAAAAGAAGCTGAAGCTGCAAAGTTAGCAAAGATTAAAGCTGAGGAAGAAGCTCCTAAAAAGGATGAGATTATTAAAGCAAAAGTTGCTAAAAAAGGCACGACAGTTTTAGGTAAAGTTGAATTAGAACCAAAAACAAAAAAACCTACTAAAAAAGAAGCTCCAAAAGCTTCTGAACCAAAGGAAGAAGAAGTTCCAAAAACAGAAATTCCTGTAAAGAAGGTAGATCAACTTATTAAAGCATCTGCTGGTAAACTTAAAGGCGTTAAAATTACAGGTCAAAAAATTGATTTATCTCAATTTAAAAAGCCTGAAAAGGTTGAGAAAAAGAAAAGAGTAAGGATAGTAAAAGCGAAAGTTGATCCTAATAAGTTCAAAAAATCAAGAAAGCCAAGAAGAGAAGCAGTGGAAATTTCTCCTGAAGAAGCTCAAAAAAGAGTAAGAGAAACTTTAGAAAAATTACAAGGAAGAGGAAAGAAAAAATCTGTTAAAAACAGAAGAGAAAAAAGACAAGCACATAGAGATGTTGCTGAAGAAACAAATCAGCAAGCTACTGAA
>JABHQB010000147.1 GCA_018695965.1 Flavobacteriales bacterium
CTATTTTCTGCAAATTCATATTCACAACCTCCAGTAACTGCTATTTTTGAAGTAGATATGAATTTATATCCAAATTCGTATTCGACTGTTGAATTCTACAGAGGGGGGCAATCATATCCAATGATTAATATTGGAGGAAATCATTATCAATATACAACAACAGTTCCTGGATTTCAAGCTTCAAATTATACTTATAAATTTAAGGTAGATAGTATTTTAGAATCATTTAATGGTGCCGAGAGTTGTGTTGCTATTACACCGACAGACACATTAAGAGTAATAAATTTAAATACAAATGCACCTTCAATTGTGTGTTGGGAAACATGTTCTTTTTGTATAATATATGGCTGTACAGATTCAACAGCTTCTAACTTTAATCCTATCGCAACTGTTGATGACAGCACTTGCATTACATGTAACTATGGCTGTATGGATACATTAGCAATGAATTTTGACTCACTAGCTACTTGCCAAGACACTTCCTGTATTTATCCCCAAATATTTGGTTGTACAGATTCAACAGCATGTAATTATGATTTTTTAGCGAATATAGATGATAGTTCTTGTGGGTATATAGTTGGGTGTACAGATTCTTTAGCGTTTAATTATGATTCTTTGTCGACTTGCAATGATAGTAGTTGTTTGTATGAATATAATGTTACATTTCAATTAGACCTTAGAGAGCAAGTAAATATTTCATATTTAATACCAGAGATTAATGGAGCATTTAACGGATGGTGTGGTAATTGTGCTCAAATGACTGATGTAAATAATGACTCTATTTGGGAAATAACAATCCCATTACTTGAAGGCTCAGGTCCTTCAGGAGCTCCTGGTTGGCAATATAAATTTTCTGCTGATAATTGGAATGTTGAAGAGAATTTATTTTCAGGAGATCCTTGTACATTTACATCATCCGGATATACAAATAGATATATAAATGTTACGCAAGACACTATTTTAGATCCTGTTTGCTGGCAAAGTTGTGTTGATTGTTTTGGGCCACAGAGCTCATATAATGTTACTTTTCAGGTTGATATGACAAATGTAAATGGATTTAGTGTTCCAGAAATTAATGGAGAGTTTAATGGATGGTGTGGCAACTGCTGGCCTATGACTGATGTTAATGGAGATGATATTTGGGAGTTTACAACTTTAATAGATACTTCATTACAAGAGTATAAATTTTCTGCTGATAATTGGAATATTCAAGAACAATTAGACTCTAGTATGAGTTGTGTATTATCCATTATTGACTCTTCTGGAAACGTATATGTAAATAGATACTTAGATATTAATTCAGACACTATTTTAGAGGTTGTATGTTGGGAAGAATGTACGGATTGTTTTATTATGCAACCTTCATGGGACTGCAATGGTCAAGGAGATTGTTTTAACCCTGGAACTGGATTAGGGTTGTATCTAGACTCACTTGATTGTACGCTAAATTGTCAAACCACTCAATTAATGGAGATGAATAATAATTATATAATTTATCCAAATCCAACAAGTGAATTTATCTATATTAATAGTAAAGAAAATATTGATAATATTATTATCTATAATAAAATTGGTGAAATAATATTTCAAATTGATAATCCAAACCTCATGACAGAGATTAATTTTTCAGGAAAATCATCAGATATTTATTTCATGGAGATTTATTATGGCACTAATATATATCGAGAAAAAGTTATTTACACTCAATAGATTATGAAAAGAATAATTTTATCAATAATATTTTTGGTCTCATATACTGCTTCTTTCAGTCAGAATTGGCAATTAATTTGGGAAGACGATTTTAATGGCAATTCTTTGGATCAAAGTAAATGGGCTCACGATATAGGTACCGGCTCTCAATACGGTATGTGGGGATGGGGAAATGGAGAGTTACAGTATTATCAACCTCAAAATACAATTTTAAATAATGGAATTGCTAAAATTGAAGTTAAAGAAGAGCCAAATGGTATTGTTGATTCCTGGGGCGCATCATCATATTTTTCTTCTTCAAAAATCACTACTAAAGGAATCTTTGATTTTAGATATGGTAAAGTGGAAGCTAGAATTAAAACTATTGATGGTCAAGGTTTTTGGCCTGCATTTTGGATGTTGCCAACTGGAGGAAGTTGGCCTTGTGATGGAGAAATAGATATTATGGAGCAGTGGGGAAATAATTATTTAACAAATAGTACAACTGGAGCTGCACATATCGGGACTTGTCCTTATTCACAATCTACACATTTTTATGAGAGTTTCTCTAGTTATATTTCATCGGGATCATATGCTGATGATTTTCATACCTACTCGGTAATTTGGAAAGAGGATACTATTACTTGGTATGTGGATGAAACGGAACTATTTTCTTTAAATCCATCAAGTTACTGGTCTATCCCATCCCAAAGTGCTTGGCCTTTTAACGCTAATGAATGGTATCTAATGATTAATTTAGCTATTACTCAAGCTGGACCAAATTCTAATACAGTATTTCCAAATCAAATGGAAATTGATTATGTTAGAGTTTACCAAGAAAACACTACTAGTATTGAGAGTGTTAGGGAGAATGAAAATATAATTTATCCTAACCCTTCAAATAATTATATAGTTTTCAAAGGAAATAATCTTAAATATATTAGAATCTATAATATTGAGGGAAGCTTAATTTTAGATAAGATATTGAATCAGAATAAAACGATAAATGTAGAGCATCTTGATAGTGGGATGTATTTGGTTGAGTTAGAAGATTCATTTGGGGTTAAGACTAATAAAAAAGTAATAATTAATTAAAGAATATGGATATTGCAAAAATAGATGTTATTGTATTTGTTTCTTATTGTGTTTTGATTTTAGCAATAGGTTTGTATGTTTCAAGAAATAAAGATGGTAAGAAAAAAACAGCTGAAGATTATTTCTTAGCGGGAAAATCTTTGCCATGGTGGGCAGTTGGAGCTTCACTAATTGCTGCAAATATCTCTGCAGAACAATTTATTGGAATGTCAGGCTCAGGTTTTGCTCTTGGTTTAGCTATTGCTTCTTATGAATGGATGGCTGCAATAACTTTATTAGTAGTTGCAAAATATTTTCTCCCGATTTTTATTCAGAAAGGCTTATACACCATCCCAGAGTTTATTGAGAAGAGATATAGCACTAATCTAAAAACAATTTTAGCGATTTTCTGGATTGCATTATTTGTGTTTGTTAATTTAACCACAGTATTGTATTTAGGAGGAAAAGCTTTAGATACAATTATTGGAACAGGGGATGGCAGTATTTTAATGACTAGCATAATTGGATTAGCACTTTTTGCATTAGCTTATTCTTTATGGGGAGGGCTTGCTGCAGTTGCTTGGACTGATGTAGTTCAAGTTGTTGTTTTGATATTTGGTGGTTTTATGATGACTTACTTTGCATTAATTCATGTTAGTGGTGATGCGGATTCTTGGTTGATAGGTTTAAAGAGTGTATACAATACTGTCCCAGAGAGATTTTCAATGATATTATCAAAAGGAGAAATATTTACTCCAAATGGAAAGGATGCTTGGTGGGACTTACCTGGTCTTGCTGTATTAGTTGGAGGAATTTGGGTTGCTAATCTTTATTACTGGGGTTTTAATCAGTATATTATTCAAAGAACATTAGCTGCAAAAAATCTTCAAGAAGGTCAAAAAGGACTTGTCTTTGCTGCATTTTTGAAATTATTAATTCCAATTTTCGTGGTTCTTCCTGGAATAATTGCATATGTTATGATCTTAGATCCAGCAACAGGTGCATTTGTAAAAGAATCATTACCATCAAGTTTTCTAGGGTTAGACGGGAGTATCTCAAATGATAATGCTTCTCCTTGGTTAATTAAAACTATAATTCCTGTTGGACTTAAAGGATTAATTTTAGCTTCATTAGCAGCTGCAATTGTTTCATCTCTTGCATCTATGATTAATTCGACATCTACAATTTTTACAATGGATATTTATAAATCATTATTTAATAAGAAAGCAACAGATGATCAAATGGTTAAAGTAGGTAGAATCTCAGGTTTTATAGCTTTAATGATAGCTTTAGTGATAGCTCCACAATTAGGAAGTTTGGGTCAAGTCTTTCAATTTATTCAAGAGTATACAGGTGTAGTTAGTCCTGGTATATTAGCTGTTTTCTTAATGGGTCTTTTTTATAAGAAATCAACCAATAATGCAGCAATTTGGGGTGTTATTCTTTCAATACCTATCGCTATGTATTTTAAAGTTGCGCCAGAGAGTTGGATGTTTGTTAATATTCCATTTATGCATCAAATGCTTATTACGTGTATAGGTACTATAATCATAATATACGCAATCAGCTATCTTGAAGGACATAAGAATAATCCAAAAGCCATAATATTATCAAAAGAATTATTCTCAACTTCATCATCTTTTAATATTTCCGCTTTTCTTGTTTTATTAATCACAGTATTCCTTTACGCTTTCTTTCAATAAATCTTAATATTTATGTATAAATCTTATTTCCTTATAATATCCCTCCTTTGTTTTTCTTCATGTAGTAATGAAGATTCTAAGTCATCATTTTTACTAGATTCAGAAAATGAAGAGTCAATTAGTAGTTTGATAAATGATATGACTATAGAAGAGAAGGTTGGGCAAACTTGCCAGATTACTTTAGATGCAATATTAAAGAAAGACTCATCAGGAGTTTTATTAGAACCTCATCAAATAGATCAAGAAAAATTAGATCAAGCGATATTAGAATATAATATAGGATCTGTTCTGAATGTATCCAACCATACTTTTAGTTTAGAAACATGGCATAGTATAATTGATGATATTCAAACCATAGCATTAACAACCAACCATAAAATCCCAATTATATATGGTGTAGATGCTATTCATGGAGCTACTTATATTCAAAATAGCACTTTATTTCCTCAAGAAATAGGTTTAGCAGCAACTTGGGATACTTCTCATGCTAGAGTGATGGGAGCAATCACTGCCTATGAAACAAGAGCCTCTGGAGTTCCTTGGAATTTTTCACCTGTCTTAGATTTGGGTAGGCAACCAATTTGGTCACGATTTTTTGAAACATTAGGTGAAGATGTTTATTTAGTAAAGACAATGGGTAAATCCATAATTAATGGGTATCAAGGAAATGGTATGATTGATAAATATCATGTAGCTGCTTGTTTAAAACACTATGTAGGTTATAGCTATCCATCAAGTGGTAGAGATAGGACTCCTGCTCTTATCCCAGAAAGAACAATGGAGGAATATTATCTTCCTCCTTTTAAAGAAGCTATTGATGCTGGAGCTTTAACTGTTATGATAAACAGTGGTGAGGTAAATGGAATTCCGGGTCATGCTAACAAATATTTACTTACAGATGTTCTAAAAGATAAATGGGGATTTTCTGGATTTACTGTCTCAGATTGGGAAGATTTTATCAATTTACATAAAGTAGCACAAACAGATTCTACATTAAAAGACGCTATTGCAACAGCTATTAATGCTGGTGTTGACATGAGCATGGTTCCTAATAATCCAGAATATAAGAACTATTGTAAATTATTAATTGAATTAGTAAAAGAAGGAAGAGTTAGTGAGGTCCGTTTAGATGATGCAGTTAGAAGAATCCTTAGAGTAAAACATCAATTAGGATTATTAAATGAGGTTCGAATTCCAATTGATAATGATTATCCAAAATTTGGATCAGAAGAACATAGAGTATCAGCTTACAATGCTGCATCAGAATCAATAACATTATTAAAAAATGAAAAAGACATTCTTCCATTATCTATTAATAATTCAATATTGCTTATTGGCCCAACAGCAAATAGCTTAAATTGTTTAAATGGAGCATGGACACATACATGGCAAGGATTGGATGAAACATATAATAATGATTATCCAACAATTAAAGATGTAATTGAAGAAAG
>JABHQB010000148.1 GCA_018695965.1 Flavobacteriales bacterium
CCGATTAACTCCGATCCTGTAACTCTCATTCCTCTTGATATAGAACGCTCGCAAGTTTTATCAAATACTTCATGTAAAGGAGAAATATTCAGGTCAGTTAAATTATATGAAATTTGAGCAACACCATACTCCTCAATAAACCAACCAATTCCCTTAACAGATTTACAAAGCCCTGGATCTTTTAAAGGATTTCCATTTTCATCTTTCATTATTTTACCTGAAAGTGTTCCTCCTTCTCTTTTTATTCTTCCTGCTTCACGGATGTCAAATGCTACTGCATTAGCTCTTCTGGTAGAAGTAGTATTTAAGTTTACATTATAGGCAACTAGAAAATCACGAGCAGAAATAGCTGTTGCTCCTGATTTTATCACTGATTCATTATATTCTGAAGGTCCAAAATCAGCTTTCCAATCAGGGTCAATTAGTTTTTTGGAAAGTCCTTCATATTCCCCAGAACGGCAATTTGCTAGGTTTTTTCTTTTTTCTTCTGTAGCAGCTGCTTCATAATGGTAAACAGGAATTCCAAGTTCTGTTCCTACTCTTTTTCCTAGTTTATGAGCCCATTCTACAGTTTCTTCCATACTAATATTTGAAATTGGAACTAACGGACATACATCTGTTGCTCCCATTCTAGGGTGTTCTCCAGAATGTTTACTCATATCAATAAGTTCTTGTGCTTTTTGGATCAATAAAAATGCAGCATCAATTACATTTTGTGGTTCTCCAACAAAAGTAATAACAGTTCTGTTGGTTGCTTTCCCAGGATCTACATTTAATAGTTTTACTCCATCTATTTCCTCTACAACTGATGAAATAATTCTTATTTTTTCTTCATCAATACCTTCTGAGATATTTGGCACACATTCTATGAGTTGTTTCATCTTTATTTTGTTTATTGATGCAAAGATATCATTCTTTACATTTTACTAAACATAAAATCTTATTTTTGCTGCATATGGATTTAGAATTAGAAAATGGAATAATTCTCCCATTAATGGAAGAATTTTACAGTATTCAGGGAGAGGGATATTACACAGGAAATTCAGCTTATTTCTTACGAATTGGTGGTTGTGATGTCGGTTGCCATTGGTGTGATGTAAAAGAAAGTTGGGACTCAAAATCACATCCTCCAACAAAGGTTTTAGATATGATTTTGAATATACTCAATTTTCCTACAGAAACAGTAGTAGTTACTGGAGGAGAACCATTGATGTGGAACATGAATTTCTTAACAAAAAGTTTAAAGGAAAAAGGACTAAGAACTCATCTGGAAACATCAGGAAGCTATAATTTGTCTGGAGAGTGGGATTGGATATGCTTATCTCCAAAAAAGTTTCAGAAACCACTTAATACAATAAACCCAATTGCAGATGAGTTAAAAATAATAGTGCAAAATAAATCAGATTTTAAATGGGCAGAACAACAGAGGGATGGAGTTTCTGAAAAATGCAAACTCTATTTGCAGCCAGAATGGAGTAATAAAGAAAAGATGATTCCTTTAATAATTGATTATGTGATGGACAATCCAGAATGGCAAATCTCCTTACAAACACATAAATATCTACACATTCCTTAAATGAGAAAAATTTCTTTCATATTATTCCTTGTTCCTCTTGTAATGTTTTCTCAATCACAGAGAGATCAGAAGAAGTACAATAATATTGTGGAGTTAATTAAACAAAATGAATTAGAACTTGCTAAGCAAGAAAGTTATAAGTTATTGAAAAAAAATAAAGATTGGAAAAAACCTCATTTGTTACTTTCTAATATCTTTTTGAAAGAGCAGAATTATGAAAAAGGAGTAGAAGAATTTTTTAAGTACTATAACATTAATTCACAGAAAAGTTCTTTTCCTGTTTTTCAGCTAGCAGAAGTATTTTATAAAGAAGGAGTTTACTTAGAAGCATTAAAATACTTTAATATTTCTGCAAATCTGAGTGAAGAAGAAAATAAATATTCACATTACATAAATAATTGCAGATTTGCAATTGATGCAATGGAAAACCCTGTAAAGTTTGATTTTAAAAACATGGGTAAAAATATTAATACAGAAAACGCAGAATATTTACCTTTTATTTCAGCTGATGGAAATGAGTTTATTTTTACCAGATTATTAGAGTTTGAGGAGGGAATGTTTCAGGAAGATTTTTATAAATCAGAAAAGATCAATGGAGATTGGATAGAATCTTTACCAATGGAAATAAACACCATACAGAATGAAGGTTCAGTTACGGTATCTGCGGACGGTTCGTTTTTAATTTACACTGCATGCAATAGAGAAGATGGTAAGGGAAGATGCGATTTGTATTTATGTGTAAAACAAGAAAATGGAAAATGGAGTAAATCAGAGAATGTAAGTAATATAAATAGTAGAGATTGGGAGAGTCAGGCTTGTTTCTCACCGGATTTAAGATATGTATATTTTGTAAGTGATAGGAGAGGAGGTTATGGTGGAGATGATATTTGGAGATCAGAAATTACAAGATTTGGTTTTTCATCTCCAGAAAATTTAGGATTAACTATCAACACAAAAGAAGATGAAATGTCTCCTTTTTTTCACCCAGATAATTTAACATTTTATTTTGCATCAGAAGGACATACAGGAATGGGAGATTTTGATTTGTTTGTTAGTAGAAGATTACATTCAGATACTTTCTGGGGTATCCCAGAAAATTTAGGATATCCTATAAATTCTCATAATACAGAAAATTCTTTAGTTGTTTCAAATGATGGAAAAACAGCATATTTTGTTTCTGATAAAAGTGGATACGGAAAAGAAGATATCTTTAGTTTTCAACTTCCTGAAGATAAAAGATCTACTAAAATATCAGAATTGGAATTAGAAATTATTACACAAAATAATGGAAATGAAATAATACTAAAAAATGTACTTTTTGAAACAGATTCCTATGAATTAGTAGAGACTTCTTTTATTGAATTAAATACTCTAATAAACTATTTAAAAAAGAACCCCCAAATAAAAATTCATATTGAAGGACATACCGATAATATTAGTGATGATAAACATAATTTGATTTTATCTGACAATAGAGCTGCTAAAGTATACGGTTATTTAGTAGATAGAGGTGTTTCATCAGAAAGACTAAGCTATAAAGGATATGGTGAAAGTAAACCAATTTCAACAAATAAGACAGATCAGGGTAGACGACAAAATAGAAGAACTTCTTTTATTATTATTCCATAATATCTTCCTTGCTAAGTGGTTTTTCATCCATTCTCCAAATAAATTGTTCTAAAAACTTATCTGATTCTATTATATCTTGTATAGGTTTTGTTGTAGAGGTTGGCACAACTTTATAAGTAATATCCGAAAGTTTACTTTCCTTCATATTTATACTGATGTTACTACAAATAGCTTTGTTAAGTCCGATATTATCTTTGTTATCATCTTCAATTAGAAATAGCGATTGTCCGTTTCCATTTACATCAATTTTTCGGAGTTTGTTTTCACTAAAAAATGCTGTCATGTATTTTCCCATTATTTGATTATAGAATAAGGAATCTGCCTCAGATGCAATAAGTGGGTTTGGATAGAACAACATCTTTTCTATCTTCTGATTTTTCATCAAAATATTTATACTATCAGAAGTAATTTGCATATCATCAACCCAAAGAATAGGAGTGCGGTATAAATTTACAACAGAATCAGAAATACTATAGTACAAAGAGTCACATTTCCCTTGGAAATCTTTTTTAAATATCTTTACATTATCGTAAGCAAGAAGATAATCTTTTTCTGAGGAATAACTAACAAATTTATTTGCAGTCATAAAGAGTGTATCTTCATCAAAAATGACACTTAATAATGCGTTTTTTGTGACCTCAATTTTATCTTCATTTTCAAAATATTCTGACAAATCACCATTTACAATAATATTGTTTATGGTATCTATCAGGGAAATATTATTAATTGCTTTTCCATAACCTAAATTTCTATTGTAAAATAAACTATCACCTTTTACCAGATTTTCTCCGTTTGTGATATAGGCATTCTCTCGGAACTGAGATAAATTTGTAATAGTATTGTACCATCCATTTTCACAATAGATAGTGTTGTTGTTTGAATAAATATATGAAGGACCTAAAAAGAAAGTAGTTTTACTTTTAGAATTATAATTTAAAGTGTCAGTTTCTACTATGTAATTTGTGGAGATTACTTCTACATTTTTTTTAAAATAAAACAAGTGATATTTGGTGTTATAA
Organism: Flavobacteriales bacterium; assembly: GCA_018695965.1. Lineage (GTDB taxonomy): Bacteria > Bacteroidota > Bacteroidia > Flavobacteriales > BACL11. Next base: position 4,225 of record JABHQB010000148.1, read on the forward strand.
GTTCCTTTTTCTGAAGTTAAAGTTAATTCACCATCTTTAATTTCACCTTTTGTTATATAATATGCAATATCTTCTTTTAAGTTAAAAGTAATTTCCTGAGTAGACAGTTTAGTGTGTTTATCTTGCAGATAAACTCCACCACTCAAATAAGCAATATTATTATTTCCTTCATAGATTAGTTTTTCCCCTCTCATAGATAAAGAGTCTCCTTTTTTTATACGAATATTGCCAAATGCAATCATCTTATTTCTCTTCATGTAATGATGAGAAGAATCGCATTTCATTATTGTGTTATTATGTTTAAAAGAAACATTCCCTGAGCAAATCCAATAATCAGAATTTTTTGGGCCATTAACAAGTTTGTCAGAATTTAATAATTCTATTTTTTCAGAAGATTGAGCATTACTGTTAATACTAGCAAGAAGTACTAATATATAAACTATGTATTTCAATTTTATCTAAAGAATGTTTGTTTTCTGTCGGGACCAACCGATACAATACTAATTGGAGTCTCTAACTCTTTCTCAAGATATGCAATGTAGTCATGTACTTCTTGAGGAGCTTCATCTAAACTAGAGATGTGCATCAAATCTTTATCCCATCCTTTTAGTTCTGTATATACAGGAGTTAAATTTTCGTTATCCTCAAACGGAAGGTAATCAATTTTATTGCCATCTAACATATAGTGAGTACAAACATTAATTGTTTCTAAACCTGAAAGAACATCTGCCTTCATCATATTAAGTTGTGTTACTCCATTTATGTTTATAGCATATTTAAGTGCTGGTAAATCAATCCACCCACATCTTCTTGCTCTACCGGTAGTAGATCCAAATTCGTTTCCAATTTTAGCCAATCTAGCTCCAATCTCATCAAAAAGTTCTGAAGGGAAAGGTCCACTACCAACTCTTGTGCAATATGCTTTAAAAATACCAATTACTTCTCCAATTTTATTCGGAGCAATACCTAAACCAGTACATGCTCCTGCTGTAATTGTGTTTGATGAAGTAACAAAAGGATAAGAACCGAAATCAATATCTAAAAGAGTTCCTTGAGCACCTTCTGCAAGTATCTTTTTCCCATCTTTTATTGATTTATGAATAAAATGTTCTGATTCAATATGAGGAAATCTTTTTAGAGTATCTAAACTATCAAACCATTTTTGTTCTAACTCTTCTAATTTATAGTTAAAATCATAGAAATTCAGAAGCTGAATATGTTTGTTTTTTAATTTTTCATATTTTTCAGTAAAATTTTTATCAGAAATATCACCAACTCTAAGTCCATTACGACCTGTTTTGTCCATATAAGTAGGACCAATCCCTTTTAGAGTAGAGCCAATTTTATTTTTTCCTTTAGCTTTTTCAGAAGCAGCATCCAGAAGTTTATGAGTAGGTAAAATTAAATGTGCTTTTTTAGATATTAAAAGATCTGACATTTCCACATCCAGTTTATCAATTTCATTGATCTCATTTTCAAAAATAATAGGGTCAATTACAACTCCATTTCCTATAATATTCATTGATCGTTTATGAAATATTCCTGAAGGTATAGTGTGCAATACATGTTTTATTCCATCAAATTCCAAAGTATGGCCTGCATTTGGACCTCCCTGAAATCTAGCAATAATATCATATTTTGAGGTTAATACATCTACAATTTTACCTTTCCCTTCATCTCCCCATTGTAGACCTAAAAGAACATCTGCTTTCATATATTATTTTTCTTTATTTTGACAATTATTACAAGTTCCATAAAAATTTAAGGAATGTCTTTCAATTTTGAAATGCATATTTTCTAGGATACTATTTTTAATATTTTGAATTCTCGGATCACAAAATTCTATCACCTCATCACAAGAAGTGCAAATGACATGATCGTGTTGTTTACTTAAAAAACTTCTTTCGTATTGAGCTTGAGTTTTTCCGAATTGATGTTTTCGTATAAGTTTGCAATCTAATAAAAGTTCGATTGTATTGTATAAGGTAGCTCGGCTAACTCTATAGTTTTTATTTTTCATCAGTATATACATAGATTCGATATCAAAATGACCACTATTATCATAAATTTCTGATAAAATAGCATATCTCTCAGGAGTTTTTCTTTGCTTATTTCCCTCTAAATAATTAGTGAAAATTTCGGTTACTTTATTGTGTATATCTTTTTCTGACATTTAAAATTTAACAGAGTGTAAAAATATAAAAAATACTTAGTTCAGTAATAAAAATAATAAGGATCTTAGTAAAAAGTTAAGTGTGTTTATAAATTCTTTTTATTTTGGTTACACCATCTACATTTTTTAATTTTTCTGTAAGAGTATTTAATACAGTAACATTGTGTACAAATAAGGTTATTTCTCCTTCAAAAACTCCATCATCACTATTAATATTGATAGATCTCATATTTACATTCATTTGCGATGAAATAATTTTAGTGACATTATTAATAAGTCCTAATCGGTCAATTCCTTTGACATTAATTATTGCAATAAAGTCAATCTTTTCTCTATCTACCCAACTAGAATCTAAAATCCTGTATGCGTAGTTTGAGAGGAGTTGTATAGAGTTAGGACAATCATCTTTATGGATTTTTATCCCATCTTCTACAGTAGTAAATCCAAAAATTCTATCTCCAGGAATTGGATTACAGCAATTAGCTAATTTATAAGGCAATACTTCCTCATCTTCTCCGAAGACAATAATTTTATTATCAGATCTGCCTTTTGTTATAACCTGAGAACTTTTATATATTTTTCGTTTTATTGTTTCGTACCATCCTGCATTCTTTGCTTTGACAAACTCTTTAATTTGTGTGTTTAAGATAGAGCTACTTCCAAATTTAAAATACAAATCTAAAGATGTCTTCACGTTGAAAAACTTAATTAGTTCAGTCTCAGTTTTTCTATCTAGTTTGACCTTCAGATGTCTTAGTTTTCTTTCTGCAATTTTTTTGCCATTTTTTGCAATCTCTTTCTTTTCTTCTTTTAAGGAAGATTTAATTTTTGCTTTTGCCCTAGCGGTAACAACAAATTTTAACCAGTCTTTTTTCGGTTTTTGTTTTTTTGATGTAATAATCTCTACCTGATCTCCACTAGATAATATATGACTTAAAGGGACTAGCTTTCCATTTACTTTAGCTCCCAAACAATTAGATCCTACTGCTGAATGTATTTCAAATGCAAAATCAAGTGCAGTTGCATTTTTCGGTAGTTTTTTTAAATCTCCTTCAGGAGTGAAAATAAATATCTCGCTTGAAAAAAGATTTAATTTAAAATCATCAATGAAATCTATAGCATTCGTCTCAGGATTTTCTAATAACTCTCTTATTTTAGTTATCCAATCATCTAAAGAAGATTCTTTTGTATTCTTATTTTTATATTTCCAATGGGCTGCATATCCTTTTTCGGCAATATCATCCATTCTGCTAGTTCTGATTTGCACTTCCACCCATTTTCCTTCAGGGCCCATAACGGTAGTGTGTAAGGATTCGTAACCATTCGATTTTGAAGTAGATATCCAATCTCTTAGTCTATCAGGATTTGGTTTGTAAAAATCAGTAACAAAAGAATAAATTCGCCAACAATCAGACTTTTCTCTATCTATCGGAGTGTCAATAATTATTCGAACAGCAAATTTGTCGAATACATTATCAAAATCAACGTTTTGTTTAGTCATTTTTTTCCTGATGGAATAAATTGATTTTGGTCTTCCTTTTATTTCAAAACTAAATTCTTTTTCTTTCAAAACAGATTTTATAGGCCTGATAAATTTTCGTATATATTTTGTTCTGTCTTCTTTTGTGTCTATTAATTTCTGAGAGATTTCCTTGTACTCTTCAAGTTTTGTGTGTTTGAGTCCTAGATCTTCTAATTCAGTCTTAATGGGATACAAACCTAACCTATGAGCAAGAGGAGCATATAAATAGAGTGTTTCAGAAGAGATTTTCTTCTTTTTATCAACCGGCATTGAGTCTAAAGTTCTCATGTTATGCAATCTATCTGCAAGTTTTATTAGGATAACTCTTACATCATCAGAAAGTGTAAGTAACATTTTTCTAAAGTTTTCAGCTTGTAAAGAAACATCTTGATTAAATACTTCGGATATTTTAGTTAATCCTTCAATAATCTTTGCTACTTTAGGTCCAAATAACCTTTGTATGTCTTCAATTTCATAATCTGTATCTTCAACAACATCATGTAGTAAAGCGCAAACAATAGAAGTAGATCCAAGCCCAATTTCTTTAGCAGCAATATGTGCTACAGCAATAGGATGGTAAATATATGGTTCTCCAGATTTCCTTCGAATGTCTTTATGAGCATTAACTGCCAGTTTAAAAGCTGCTCGTATATCTTTTTTGTCTTTTTTATTTGTTTTATCTGAACAAGCTCTTAGCAGATTTCGATATTTGTTTATTATCTCTTTATCTTCTTTTTTTGTATCAATATTTACCATTAGAAAATAATATTAACTTTTAAAAATCGGCAAATCTTGCATCAAATTATTCACTTTCTTCTTTACTGAATTTATAACATCTTCATCTTCAAAATTCATGATTACTTCATCAATTAAGTCAACAATATATGTTATTTTATCTTCTTTAATTCCTCTAGTGGTAATTGCAGGAGTTCCAACTCTCATTCCTGAGGTTATAAATGGTGATTGAGTATCGAAGGGAACCATGTTTTTATTTACTGTAATATCAGCTGAAACAAGTGCGTTCTCAGCTTGTTTTCCGGTAATATTTTTGCTTCTTAAGTCAATTAACATACAGTGATTTTCAGTACCACCAGAGATTACTTTATATCCTTTTTCTACAAAACATTTTGCCATTTTCTTAGAGTTTGCAATAACTTGTTTTCCGTATTCAACAAAATTTGGAGATAGTGATTCTTTAAAAGCAATTGCTTTAGCAGCAATTACATGTTCTAAAGGTCCTCCTTGGCTTCCAGGGAATACTCCAGAATTTAATATTGCAGACATCATTCTTATTTTTCCTTTTGGAGTTTTTAACCCCCACGGATTTTCAAAATCTTTCCCCATCATTATCATTCCACCTCTAGGTCCTCTTAAAGTTTTATGTGTAGTAGTAGTTAATATATGACAATATGGAGCAGGGTCGTTTAATAATTTTGCGGCAATTAAACCTGCAGGATGAGAAATATCTGCCATTAAAAGAGCTTCAACTTTATCAGCAATTTCACGAAATTTTTTGTAATCCCAATCTTGTGAATAAGCAGAAGCTCCACAAATAATCATTTTTGGTTGTTCTGAAATTGCAGTTTCTTCTATTTTGTCGTAATTTACTTTTCCTGTTTCTTTTTCTACATTATAAAAAGATGTTTTGTACAGTTTTCCAGAAAAATTTACAGGAGAGCCATGTGTTAAATGTCCTCCGTGAGAAAGATTAAATCCTAAAATTTTATCTCCTGCATTTAAGCAAGCCAACATCACAGATGAATTTGCTTGAGAACCAGAATGAGGTTGAACATTTACATATTCTACACCAAAAAGTTCTTTCGCTCTATCGATAGCTAATTGTTCTATTTGATCCACAACTTCACATCCACCGTAATATCTTTTTCTAGGATATCCTTCAGCATATTTATTTGTCAAACAACTACCCATTGCTTGCATAACTTCATCACTTACAAAATTCTCAGAAGCAATTAATTCAATTCCGTTTCTTTGTCTATAGTCTTCTTTTTCAATCAAATTGAAAATTTCTGTATCTTTTTTCATAATTAGTTTTATTTTGGCTGAGTAAATTTTAAGCACAAATATAGAATTAATATGAATAGAATAACACAGCTTTTTGGAATAAAATATCCGATAATTCAAGGAGGTATGATTTGGTGTAGCGGATGGGAACTTGCATCTTCTGTAAGTAATTCTGGAGGATTAGGTTTGATTGGTGCTGCATCCATGTATCCTGAAGTTTTAAGAGATCATATTTTAAAATGTCAAAAAGCAACAGAAAATCCTTTTGGGGTAAATCTTCCTTTGTTGTATCGTGATTTAGACCAACATATTCAAATAATTATTGAGATGGGAGTTAAAATTGTTTTTACTTCCGCTGGGAGTCCTAAAAAATACACTCCAATTTTAAAAGAAAATGGCATAAAAGTAGTTCATGTAGTTTCTAATTTAAAATTTGCGAAAAAATCAGAAGAGGCTGGTGTTGACGCTATTGTTTGTGAAGGATTTGAAGCTGGAGGACACAATGGAAAGGAAGAAATAACTAGCATGTGTCTCATACCAAATGTATCTGAAAATGTACACATTCCAGTAATTGCTGCAGGAGGAATAGGAATTGGAAAAGCAATGTTAGCAGCTTTTAGTTTGGGTGCAGAAGGAGTGCAGATTGGAAGTAGGTTTGTAGCTTCTCAAGAATGTTCTGCTCATCCTAATTTTAAAGATGCTGTGGTAGAATCGAAGGAAGGAGATACTATGCTTTCTTTAAAGAAATTAACTGCAGTTAGATTATTAAATAATAATTTCTACCAGAAGGTTTTAGAAGCTGAAAATAGGGGAGACTCCATAGAGGAATTAAGAGAACTGTTGGGAAGAGGAAGATCTAAGAAAGGCATGTTTGAAGGAGATTTAAAAGAAGGTGAACTGGAGATAGGTCAGGTCTCTTCTATGATAAATGAGATAAAACCGGTGAAAGCAATTATAGATGAAATTATTTCTGATTTTGAGATAGAAAAAGAAAGAATTAGTAAAATAGAATTCTAAGATTCTTTTGAACTTATAAGATATTTTGCATCTTTGTATATATTTAATTTTATATAAACATATAAATTACTATATTTGTAGCTAAATTAAAAATCTATCAATTATGAATAAACATTTACTAATTACATTAATTACATTATTTTCATTTCAAAGCTTATTTGCTCAACTTCCTAATGGATCAATTGCTCCTAATTTTGAACTGACTGATCTCAATTCAGTAACTCATAAGCTTTATGAAGATTATACTGACTTAGGATACACTGTTTTTATAGATTTCTCTGCAGTATGGTGTGGTCCTTGTTGGTCATATCACACCTCTCATGCATTAAAAGATGTATATGAAAATCACGGACCTCTTGGGCATCCTGGTGTAAATGCTAGTACAACTAATGATGTAATGGTTTTCTTTATAGAGGGGGATGAAAACTCAGAAACATGTCTTGGAGGAACAGGATGTGGAACTCAAGGTGATTGGATAACAGGAACTCCATATCCTATAATCTGTACAGATGCAAATAGTGGTTTTGGTAACCCTGCTTCTATTGCAAGTACTTGGGCTATTAGTGGTTGGCCTACTGTTTATCAAGTTTGTCCTGACAGGACCTTGCAATCGATTGGTCAAGCTCAATCTCTTTATTCATTAGTAAATGCTTGCTTACCTCCACCTTCTTTTAATGATGACGCTAGAAGTTTTATGAACAGTTCGGCATCATCTGGTTGTTCTTCTATAGAGCCAGTAATAACTATACAAAACTATGGACTTAATAATCTTACGGAAGTAACAATTGATGTGTCTGTTAATGGATCTCCTTTACCATCAATGCTGTTTGATGAGTATTGGGATAATAATACAAATCAATATGAACCACTTAATCTAACTAGTTTAGATATGAAAGACGTTGTGCTTAATCCAATAACAGATTTAGTAAATGGTGATGTAATTACTATTGATGTTAGTATGCCAAATGCAACTGTTGATTCTGATCCATTAAATAATCAGCTAATTTCTTTTGTTGTAGATCTTGGTTTTAATAATGCATATTGGGACGGTGATTTATCTATTACTGTTTCGGGATCAACTAATACAAAC
>JABHQB010000149.1 GCA_018695965.1 Flavobacteriales bacterium
GTTTCTGTTTTAATATTTCTTTTGTCAAAGTAAAGGTCAATAGTTTCTTTTGAAAGTTCAGACGAATTTATTTTAAATTTATCTGCAAAATACCCCCAAAGTGATTTCTCAATTTCTTCAAAAAATTGGTCGAAATCACGATTTTTTAGGCAAAAACGTGCGTTTTTTAGCCGTTTTATAGCTATTTTGGTCGATTTTCTTCTTCTTATTTCAATTGGATTCACACTTCTTTTTGATAAAATAAAATAAACTAAATATGATATTATGATGATAGCAAAAATTATCCAATAAGAGAATGAGTACCATTTTGAGATGAATTGTCTTCTCGTAATAGATGAGAATTCTGAATTCTCTAATAAATCTAAATTTAGTAAACTATTTTGGGTCGTATCAGTAGGCATGTATTGCTTTCCTTGTTCAACAGAGATAAGATGTTCTTTTGTGTTAATTTCTATGTATTTTTCTGTTTTTGGATTGAAATAATTAAACTTAATCTCTGGAATTGTAAAATCCCCTTTTTTTCTAGGAATTATGGTATATTCAAAAGTTTTTGTTCCCCCAGTATTATTATTTCCCACATATGTTTCGTCTGTTATTGTTGGATCAAAAACTTCAAAAGAACTAGGAAATTCTAATTCAAAAGGTTCTAACATATTTATGTTTCCTTCCCCTCTAAATATAACTTTAAAACTAATTGCCTCAGATGTTTTTAAACTTGTTCTATCAATTTCAGATCTTATACTAAATTTTTTACTTACTGTTCCGTAAAAGTTTTTTGGTATTGGTTCAGGAAGTTCTTTTATCTGTAAATTAATTTCCTTGCTTTTTAAGATGCTCTGCTTTCTTTTTTTAATGTTAAAATCAAAATATGTAGACTGAATTTCAAGAGGGGAGGTATTGACTGTACCAACTTTAATCGGTGTTAAAATCTCATGATGTATCGTCTTAGTCCATGAAGCTATACAATCTTTTGAGATAGATCTTTTTATATTCTTTTTATGGGATACCGGATCTCTATAAACATTATTAATGATAATTTGAGACTTATCTTTAGTTTTAAACCTATTATCCTTAGGCGAATATTTAATTTTTGCAATAAGTTGAGTTTGTTCTCCTATGTACAATTCAGACTTAAAATTTGTTTGAAGATATGGATTTTCTTCATATATTTCCCATTCATCACAATCACATATATATACATTAATAGAGTTACTTTTAATATTTTTTGAATCTATATTTAGTTCAGCTGCTGGAATTCGAATTCTTCCTGTTTTAGTTGGTTTTAAAACATATGTTTTTGTTTTAATTATTTCTTTATTGCTATTATTTATATTTTCGACAACTTTACCATTTACTATTACTAATGAACTGAAACTTGATCCGGTACTAGATTTTCTTATACCAGATTCTTGTATTATTATTAAATCTTTAAATTTTGGTGCAACAAAATTTCCTTTTTCAGTCCAATTATATTCCAGAACAAATTTTTCATTTTTAATGAAAGAATTGTCACACTCTATAGGAGAGTTTCCATCTATTGCATAGATATTTGTATTTAGTTCTTGAGAGAAAGAAAACAGGCAACAAAAACAAAATATATATGTTAGGATATTCTTCATTACCAATCTTTTAGAAGTTTATTTCCTCCTATTATTTTCTTCTTTTGTAAATCTTCTTGCACTTCTTTTTCTTCTCTTTCCAATGCGTTTAGAATTTGTTCAATTTCCTCTTTACTTAACGATTCTTTTTTCTCTTCTTTTTCTTTTTGCTTATCTTCTTGATTTTGATCCTTTTTCTTTTCTTTGTCTTCTTGTTTGGAATCTTCTTGGTTCTCTTGATTTTTTTGTTTTTTATTGAGCAAATATTGTGCTAATGCCAGATTATGTTTTGCATTCATGTTTTCTGGAACTAATCGGAGAGATTTTTTATAAGATTCAATAGATTCTTCTAAGTTTTGACTTAAAAGATGGGCATTACCTAAATTATATAAGCTTTCAGATTTCTCATTTTTATTTGTTGTAACTTCTAAAGAGCTTCTGTAGAATAGTTCTGATGATTCTAAACATTCTTTTAATCCAGTAGTATCTTCTTCCTGAATTAAAGAGAATGCTTGACGGAATAATGAATGTCCAGTATTTAGGTTTGCTTTATAATATTGGTTATCTACTTCTAAAGATTTCTTGTAATATTCTTCTGCCTTTTCAAAATCCTCTTCTTGAAAATATTCGTTTCCTTTATTAAGTAGTTCTACTTTACCTTGTGAAAAAGATAAGATTGAGATCAACACACAAATTATGACAAAAATTCTTCTCATCTCTTTATCCACTTTTTAATTGGGTTGTTTTTTATATTAAGTATTGATAATTCTAGTAAAAATAAGAATAATGAAACAAATAAAAACGATTGGAACCTATCAGAATAATCTGTAAATTTCATAGTACTTATTTCTTTCTTTTCAATTTCCCTAATTTCTTTAAAGAGTTGTTGGAGTCCAAATTCAGAATCATTTGCATTTATATGTCTTCCATTTCCATAGATAGATAATGTATCTAGAAAAGAAAAATTTGGTTTTGTTACAATTATATTTCCTGCTCTATCTTTTTTATATCCTTTACTTTTAGTTAGAGGAATAGGACCTCCATTTGTATCTCCAACAGATAAAGTGTGCATAAATACCCCTTTCTCAGCAGCTAGTTTTGCTTCTATCAGAGCTCCTTTCTCATGATCTTCTCCATCGGTTATTATTATGATAGATTTATTATATTTATTTTCAAAATCAAAGGATTTTACAGATTGACGAATTGCTTCTGAAAGATTTGTTCCTTGAGTTTCAATGGTTTTTGTGTTGATAGTATTTAAAAACATTTTTGCAGCAGAATAATCAGAAGTAATTGGCAATTGAGTGTACGCCTTACCAGCGAAAACTACCAGACCAATTCGATCTCCTTCTAAATTATCAATCAGTTCAGAGATAGCTTGTTTTGATCTTAATAATCTGTTTGGTTTTATATCTTCACAAAGCATGGAGTTAGACAAATCTAATGCAATTACCATTTCAATACCATCTCTTTTTACCTCCTTTAAGTTTGTTCCAATTTGCGGGTTACTCAAACCTAAGATGAGAAATAAGACTGCTAAGATTTGCAATGTGTATTTCCATTTCTCTCTAACATCAGATTTTCTTAAATATAAATTATTCTGTAAATTCTCAGTTGTAAACTTTAATGAAGTTTTTCTTTGCCATTTTCTAAATAAGAAGATAAATAACACTAATACTGGAATTAATCCTAGTAAAAACAGATATTCTATGTGTCCAAATTTTATCATCTAATTTATTCCTCTGAAATAAGTTATTTTTAAAATAAATGAAAGTAGAAAAACACCTAAAGCACTTAGTGAGAATAAATAAAACTTCTCAGTTGTTGTGTTAAATCTAACACTTTCAATTTCAGATGTCTCTAGTTCGTCAATAGTATTGTATATTCCTTTCAAACTTTCATTGTTGGTTGCCCGAAAATATCTTCCTCCTGTTTTATTTGCAATCTCTGTTAATGTTTGCTCATCAATTTTTACTTCTACATAATCGTAAACAAAATTTCCATTAAAATCTATTGCTACTGGAGATCTTGCCATACCCTTTGTTCCAACACCAATCGTATAAACTTTAACATTCATAGAATCAGAAGCTGCAATATCTGCAGCTGTAAGAGGTGAAATTTTACCAGTAGTATTTTCTCCATCAGTAAGTAGAATAACTATTTTGCTTTTTGTCTTAGATCCCTTCAATCTGTTTAAAGCTGTTCCGAGACCATCTCCAATTGCGGTTCTTCCGTCATCAATCATCCCGTATTTTATATCATTAAATAAGTTAACAACTGATTTTTTATCTGTAGTAAGTGGACATTGAGTAAAGCTTCTTCCACTAAAGATAACAAGTCCAATCCTGTCGTTTTTTCTTTGCTTTATAAAGTCTGTTGCTATCTTTTTTGATGCATCTAATCGGTTTGGTTTTAAATCTTGAGCTAGCATACTTCCTGAAATATCCATCGAGATAATTATGTCAATTCCTTCTGTTTTGCTTTCTTCCCAACTAGTGTTAGTTTGTGGCCTAGCTAAAGAAGTAATGATTAAACAAATAGATAATATCTGCAATAAATATGGTAGATGTCTTAGTCTTTCTTTTATGATTTTTTTAGAACTAAATAAAGTTATATTAGAAAAACTTAAAACATTTTTTGTGTTCTTTTGTGAGAAGAAATGCCATAAAGCATGTACTAATGGTAAGATCAACAGAAGAAATAATTCTGGATTATTAAAAGTGATATTATTTAGAAGATTCATCTTTTTCTATTTTGGTAAGTTGGATGAATTCCTTTGATTTTTTCATACTTTCTTTATTTTCTTCCTCTAACGAAAGTCCTTTTGCATACTTAATATTATCTGCCTTCAGTAAAACAAATTCTAATTTTGATAAGATATTAGAATCTATTTGTTTAAGATTCTTAGTGATGTCTGAAGTTGGCAATTCTAATGCTTGGAAATTAAATCGATTTTCTGTATATTCTCTTAAAATCAAGGAAAGTTCTGAATAATATTCTTTCAATTCTCCTTTTTGCCATAGTTTCTTTTTCTGTAAGTTTTGTAACTTGTTTAGCGCTGTAATATGAGGAGGAACAATAATTTTTCTTTTTGTAATGACACTCTCTCCTTTTTTATATTTTTTAATTAGATAATATATTAGAAATAACAGCATTAGAATTCCAATTATCCACGCAATTCTTTTCCAGAAATTTCTTTCCTTTTCTTCGATCTCTTCTGCTGTGTAGTCATCTTTAGTTCCAATTTTTGTATCTGTAATATCCATCATTGCTGAACTATCGTTGATTGAAATAGTATTTACATTCAGGAGTAAGCCCTCTGTTTTTTTATTTTTGTTAAAAACAATAGGAGGAAGATAATAGGATCCACTATCAAAACAAGTTAATAAGATTTGTTGAGAGATTATTTTAGAGTTTTCAGTTGTATCTTCTTTTAAATCGGATTGACTAATTATTTCTACTTTTTTGTAAACAGAATCAGTAAATTCAGGCCAATTGTATTCTTCATTCAGATTAAGTTCTACAGATATATTTAACTCTATTTGGTCACCAATTAGAATAGTATTAGTATCCAGAATTGCAGTTTGTGAGAATGAAATACTACTAATAAGAATAAATATAAAAAATAGTTTTTTCATTATTTTCTTCTTCTATTTTTAAAGAAATTAATTAATGGTTTTACATAATCTTTGCCTGTTTTTATATTGATATGATCAACGGCTGAATGTTGTAAGGTTTTTTTTAAGTTCTCCTCAAAAATTAGATAATTCTTTCGGAATTCTTTTCTGATATTTTTACTGGAAGTGTCTACCCATTTTAAATCTCCAGTTTCGGTGTCTTCTAATTTTATCAACCCAACATCTACTAATTGTTCTTCCCTTTCATCATGTATTCTAAGCGCAATAATATCGTGTTTTTTTCTAGCTATTTTTAAGGATTTGTCAAAATTATTATCCATAAAATCAGAAAGGATAAAACAAACAGATCTTTTCTTAATTACATTGTTAAAGTAAATTAAAGCTTGTTCTAAATTAGTTTTTTTGTTTTCGCTTTTAAAAGTTATAAGTTCCCTAATAATTCTTAAAATATGGGATTTCCCTTTTTTTGGAGGAATAAATTTTTCAATTTTATCTGAAAAGAAAATAACACCAATTTTATCATTGTTATTTATTGCTGAAAAAGATAATACAGCCGCAATTTCAGTAGCAACTTCTCTTTTTAATTGTGTTTGTGTTCCAAAATCTGAACTTCCACTCATATCAATTAGCAGCATAACGGTCATTTCTCTCTCTTCTTCAAAAACTTTTACAAACGGATTGTTGTATCTGGCAGTAACATTCCAGTCAATGGACCGAACATCATCTCCTGGTTGGTATCCTCTTACTTCCGAAAAAGCCATTCCTTTCCCTTTAAAAGCTGTGTGATATTCTCCAGAAAAAATATGGTTGGAAAGCCCTTTAGTTTTTATTTCAATTTTCCGTACTTTTTTAAGAAGTTCTAAAGTGCTCATTAAGGTATTTCTACTGTGTTAAGTATTTCAGTAATAATATCTTCCGTGCTAATGTTTTCCGCTTCCGCTTCATAAGTAAGACCTATTCTATGTCTTAATACATCATAACACATAGCTCTCACATCTTCTGGAATTACATATCCTCTTCTTTTTATAAAAGCAAATGCTTTAGACGCTTTAGCAAGGTTGATACTTGCCCTAGGTGATCCTCCAAATGAAATATAGTCCTTCATTTTATTTAGTCCGTTTTGACCTGGATTACGACTAGCGAAAATAATATCTAATATATATTGTTCAATTTTCTCATCCATATAGACTTCTTTGACTACTTCTCTTGCAGAGATAATATCCTTAGTCTTTAATATGGTTTTAGCCTGAGGGAATTCCTTTGCTAAATTATGTCTCATAATAAGTTTTTCTTCTTCCTTTTTAGGGTAGTCAATAATTACTTTTAGCATAAAACGATCAACTTGTGCTTCTGGCAAAGGGTACGTTCCTTCCTGTTCTATAGGATTTTGAGTAGCCATTACTAAAAATGGGTCGTCTAATTTGAAAGTTTCATCACCTATTGTAATTTGTCTTTCTTGCATCGCTTCTAAAAGAGCTGATTGTACTTTGGCAGGAGCTCTATTTATTTCATCTGCAAGAATAAAGTTAGAAAATATAGGGCCTTTTTTTACAGAAAAACTCTCTTTTTTTGGACTGTAAATTTGTGTTCCTAAAATATCTGCAGGAAGTAGGTCTGGCGTGAATTGTAATCTACTAAAGTTTGCATCTATAGTTTTAGCAAGAGTGCTAATAGCTAATGTTTTTGCTAGACCAGGAACTCCTTCTAATAAAATATGTCCATCAGATAGTAGAGCTATCAAAAGTCTATCTACCATATCGTTCTGTCCTACAATTACTTTACTTAGCTCCATGCTAAGTAGATCAATAATAGCACTTTCTTTATTTATTTTTTCATTCAGTTTATTTATGTCGATTGCTGTTTCTTCCATTGTATTAATTTTAGGGAAACAAAAATAATATTGTTTCTCGAGTTTACAAAAAAGAAACGATATTCTTTTTAATATAGTATTATTGATTTGCTTTCTTATTTTTGCGCTTAATGAGATATTTTATAGAACTTTCTTATAATGGAACAAATTACCATGGTTGGCAAAAGCAACTAAATGCTAATTCAGTGCAAGAGGAACTGACAAGATGTATATCTATTTTATTAAAAGAAGAAGTAGAAATAATAGGAGCGGGAAGAACAGATTCTGGTGTTCATGCTAATCAAATGTTTGCTCATTTTGATACGGAAAAAATATTTGATTCTGATAAAATTGTTTCCAAACTCAACTCCTTTTTACCAAATGATATTTCAGTAAAAAGGATTTTTAAGGTAAGGGAAGATACCCATGCCCGTTTTACTGCAATTGCCCGTACTTATCAATATTTTGTTTCTAATAAAAAAGACATATTTAATCAAAACCTACATTTGGTATTGAAAGATTTGAATGTAGAAAGAATGAATGATGCTTGCCAAAACTTGTTAGGGGAGCAGGATTTTACTTCTTTCTCAAAAGTAAATACGGATACTTTTACGAACAATTGTGATATAACACATGCTCAATGGAAACATGAAGGAGATCATTTTGTTTTTACTATTTCTTCCAATCGTTTTTTAAGGAATATGGTTAGATCAATAGTTGGAACCTTAATTGATATTGGAACAGGTAAAATAGAAGTGACGGAAATTAAAAAAATAATTGAGAAGAAGGATAGGTGCGAGGCGGGAGTTTCTGTGCCGGCAAAAGCACTTTTTTTAACTCAGGTAAAATATCCAGATAACATATAATATGTCAAAATCAACAACTGGAAAAGCTATCGATTTTAATCTCCTCAAAAGAGTCTTAACTTTTGCTAGTCCATATAAGAAGGTATTGTTTTTAGTAATAATATTCTCTGTTTTACTTTCTTTTCTGAGTCCATTAAGGCCGTTACTTATTAATCATGCGGTAGATAATTTTATTATTCTCAAGAATGAAGAAAAGTTAAGATTCATCAGTTTAATCCTAGTAGGAATCTTATTCTTAGAAGCGATAATTCAATTTTTTTACATCTATTTTGCAACATGGCTTGGTCAACATGTAATACAAGATATTAGAGCAAAGGTTTATAAACACATCCTGAAATTAAGAATGACATATTTTGATAATACTCCTATAGGATCATTGGTAACCAGAACAGTCTCTGATATTGAAACTATTTCTGATATTTTTTCTCAGGGACTTTTTGTTATTATTGGAGAGCTACTTAAACTTATTGTTGTTGTTTGTATGATGTTTTATACCGATTGGAGATTAGCTTTGATGAGTTTAATTGCAATTCCAATATTACTTATTGCAACATCCTGGTTCAAGAGAAATATAAAATCTGCTTTTCAGCAAGTAAGGAAAGAAGTTTCGAATATAAATACATTTGTGCAAGAACATATTGTAGGAATGAATTTGGTTCAGATTTTTAATAGAGAGGAATCTGAATACAAGAAATTTAAACAGATAAATAAGGATCATTTGTCTGCACACTTAAGATCTGTTTTTTATTATTCTGTCTTTTTCCCAATTGTTGAAATTCTTTCAGCTCTCTCTATAGGATTAGTTATATGGTATGGTGGTGAGGCAATTATTTCGGGTAAAGAAGTAACTCTTGGAGAATTAGTTGCTTTTATATTATATATCCATATGATGTTTCGTCCTATTCGTCAACTTGCTGACAGATTTAACATCTTACAAATGGGAATAGTGGGTTCTGAAAGAGTATTTAAAGTGTTAGATACAGAAGATTTCATTGCAGATAATGGGAAAAAAGAACTAGATAAAATTGAAGGAAATGTTGAATACAGAAATGTCCAGTTTGCTTATAAAGATGAAGATTGGGTTTTGAATAACTTGTCATTTAAGATTGAGAAAGGTAAACATTTAGCATTAGTAGGCAGAACAGGATCTGGTAAAACCTCAATTATTAATATACTTAATCGTTTTTATGAAATTCAAGAAGGTGAGATATTAATTGACGGAATAAATATTACAGATTTTTCTTTAAGGAATTTAAGAAAACATATTGTTGTTGTTCAGCAGGAAGTCCATTTATTCTCTTCAACAATTATGGAGAATATTATTTTATTTGATAAAGATATTAAGGAAGATGATGTTATAAATTCTGCAAAAGAAATAGGTATTCATGATTTTATTATGAGTTTGCCTGGTGGATATAGTTATGTAGTTGGAGAAAGAGGTATTACTCTTTCTACAGGGCAAAGACAGCTTATTTCATTTTTAAGGGTATATCTCAGAAACCCAGAAATACTAATTTTAGACGAAGCGACTTCTTCTATTGATTCTCATACAGAAGAAATCCTGCAAACTGCTCTTAAGAAATTATCTGAGGGGAGAACAACAATTGTGATTGCTCATAGGTTGTCAACAATAATTAATTCTGATAAGATATTACTTTTAGAAGATGGTATGGTTTTAGAAGAAGGAACTCATGCAGAACTTCTTGAAAAAGGAGGTAAATATTCTGAAATGTATATTACTCAAATTTCAGATTAATTCTGAATATATAAGATGATGTAATAAGAATGCAATTAATTCCTTTTCTATTTGTATCTTTGTAAAATATGAAAGTACTTAATAAAAGAGGAAGGATACAAGTTAGATATTAAGATGAAAAGATTTTTATTTTTACTGATATTTATACCCAGCATTGTATTGTCTCAAACTACTGATTGGGTACAATCTTTTGGAGGAACAGATTCAGATAAGGGGATTTCAATTGGTGTTGATTCACTAGGTTTTATTTATTGTAGTGGTTTTTATAATAATGAGGCTACTTTTGGCAATATTACTCTTACAAATCAGAATCTAAGTACATGGGGAAATAATAAGGAAAATTTTGTTTTTAAGATGGATTCACTTGGTAATGTTCTTTGGGCCGTTCCTGGAGGTAATCAGTCGGGTGGTTGTTGTGATGATAGAGCCTTGGGAATGCATGTGACACCTGCAGGTGATGTGTTTATTACGGGAACTTTTTGGAGTTCTTATAAATTAGGAGTCAATGGTGCTCCTGGTACTTTAAGTGTAGCTGGAACTCAACTAAATGCTCACGATAATTCATTATTGGCTAAAATTGATACAGATGGAAATCCAGAATGGGTAATTGGTTTTGGAGGAGATAATACATCTGGAGGATGTTCATCCCCGATTTATGATGCTGATGATCATTCTTATGATGTAAAAGTTGATAAGGATGGTTTTATATATGTTACAGGTTTCTTTTCAGGTTTTGATGCAGATTTTGACAATTTTACTATTACAAATCCTGAGTGGAGTAATGATTGTCAGCCTATGGGATATATTGGAAAGTTAGATTCTAATGGAAACTGGTTATGGGTGGACAAATTTGATGGTATTAAAGATCAAAGAGGGTCTAGAGATAATAGATTAGCTATA
>JABHQB010000150.1 GCA_018695965.1 Flavobacteriales bacterium
GCAAAAGTTCTTATATTCTGGATTATTAGGAACCATGCTCATATCAACACCAGCATTAATAGCTGTTGCAATAGCGTCTTTTAATGTAGAATCTGTTTGTGCTACTTTATGTAAATTGATAAAATCTTCCCAATCTGAAACTGTAAATCCAGAAAATCCCCATTTATCTTTTAGAATATCTGTAAGTAAATATTTATTGGCATGACCAGGAATTCCATTTACCTCACCGCTATTTATCATAACAGTTAAAGCTCCAGCATCAACAGCTTCTTTAAAAGGTGGAAGATAATATTCTTCCATTGTTCTTTCTGGGATAAGAGCAGGAGTTCTGTCTCTACCGCTTGATGGATAGCTATAACCTACATAGTGTTTTAGACAAGCAGCTACATGATATTTATCAATTATTCCGTTTCCTTGATACCCATTAATTATGGATTTACCCATTGTCTTTGATAAATATACATCTTCACCTAATGTTTCAAAAAATCTGGACCAAATGGGCTGCCTACCCAAATCTAAAACAGGAGAAAAATTCCAAGGAACTCCAGAAGCTCTTGTTTCATAGGCAGTTATTTCTCCCATCACTCTAGCATGAGAAGTATCCCAAGTTGCTGCTAAACCAATTTCCTGAGGGAACAGAGTACTGTTCTGAATATATGTCGCACCATGAATAGCATCTACACCATATATAATTGGAATTTTATGATTTGTTGTTGATGCAGTAGTTTGAATATCATCAATTATACTATGCCATGTTTCTAAACTAAAAGTATGGTTAGATACATTCAGTACCGATCCTATATTATATTCTAATATCGCTTGATCTAATTTTTTTTGATCTATTTGATGAGGTTCTAATAAAACTCCTGATGAGTCTTTCTTTAATATTGCATCTAAAGTAATCTGACAAGTTTGTCCAACTTTCTCCTCTCTTGTCATGTTCTCAATAAGATTTTCAATTTTCTTATCATCCTGACTATTAAGAACAAAAGAAGATGTCATTTCTTCAGAATCATTACTGCTGTTTCGGAGAATTAATACTATACTAAAAAATATTAGAATAAAAATTCCTGTAAGTAAAGATTTTATTTTTTGAATTTTCATTTAATATTTTCTAAGATTTTTGAAATATTCTTTTTGTCTTTTCTGCAAATATGATTAAGTACAGGAAGCAGAAAACAGTTACCCAATAAGACTCATGAATTCCAATAATATCTGCTAATTTACCTTGTAATGGTGGGATAATTGCTCCTCCCAAAATCATCATTATTAAAAAAGAAGAACCTTGTGAAGTATATTTTCCTAACCCTTTAATACTTAAAGCAAAAATACAAGGCCACATAATAGAACAAAATAATCCTCCACTAAGAAATGCAAATAATGCTATATATCCGCTAGTAAACAATCCTGTCAACATAGCAATCACACCTAATATCCCGAAAATTTTCAGAGTAGATGTTGGTTTATCTTTTCCTAAGAAGAATCCTGCAATCTGTATTGCAACACATAATGCAAACACAAAAAGATGTCTAACCTCAAATCCAGAGATAAAATTAAGGCTTAGTACGACTACAAAAGCTATATATGGTACAATTATCATAAGTATTTTCTTTATCCTTTTTGAAGGATTAAAAACTGCTATCGATCCTGTCCACCTACCAATCATTAATCCACCCCAATACATAGAGATATATGGGGAAATTTCTTTATCAGTCATTAATCCAAAATCTGGTAATTTTAGCAAGGCTACTAAATTACTTTGAATAGAAACTTCAACACCAACATATACAAATATTGCAATCATTCCTAAAACCAATTGAGGATATTGCATTGCTCCCCAATTACTAGTATTTTTTCTAGAATAGAAATTCGATATTAATAATGGAGCAATAACAGAGACTAAGCAAATTAATAACCAAAACATTCTCTTATTCTCTAATGGATCTTTTAATTCTTTAATAGATTTATTATTATCTTCTATAGTATTAGATTCTACAGGGTATAATTGTTTAATCTCATCTTCTTTATCTTCTCTCTGTGTTACAGAGAGTTCACTATTCTTAATCGTTGCATATTTTGCTAATGAATCTAATTTATATTTATTATTAATATCTATTTCTAGTTCATCATTTGTATTTGTAAGGTTCTCAATATTTTTTTGACTATCAGTATTATAACTGATTAATACAGGAGTATAAGTCACTCCAATTAATACAGTCATAATTAATAAAGTTCTTAAAGCTTTCTTCGCTCCATGAAATTCTGAATTAGATTTTCCAGACGGTAATTTTTTTGAAAAGAAGAATAGAGCTGATGCCGCTAAGAACAATCCACCTACAGCCATATAGAGATATTGAACTTTAGCAAGAGTTAAATTACCTTTTGCTATTTCTTCTTTTAAATCAATATCAGCTTTGGCGGCCGTTCCAAATAAAATTAATGTGACAATAATTGGCCCAATAGTTGTACCTAAAGAATTGACACCTCCCGCTAGATTCAATCGATGAGATCCTTTTTCTGAATCTCCAAGTAGAAGTGCAAATGGATTTGCAGCTGTCTGCTGTAAAGAAAATCCAAGACCTACTATAAAAAGAGATCCTAAAACAAAACCAAAAGCAGAAGA
>JABHQB010000151.1 GCA_018695965.1 Flavobacteriales bacterium
AAACTAAAAACACACAACACATGAAAACAAGTATCTTCTTATACATTACTTTCTATCTATAATATATCTTTTCTCAATCGTACCATCTTCATAAATAAAGAATAAGGTTTGATTGCTATTTATTAATGTTTCTCTACCTAGCACATCAACTACTTTAATTAGTTTTTTATCAAATGAGTTTATTTCTCCTATTGAGGTAACACTACCCATCTTAGCCCAAACTCCTAGATTTGCATCCCAAATCCAAGTCTCACAACAAGTATTTAATGCCTGTGGATTTGTGTAAGTAATACAAACATTTATTGTATCATAAGGTAAACTCGTACTTGGATTATAATTGAAAACATTATGAGTTGTACTCATGCTATCCTCTCCCAAAATTGTACCATCATTTGCAGTAGTTACCCAATAATCAACAAATGTATTGACATTATTCAAGTGTAATGTCATCTGAAATTGTGAACCTGAAGCAGTTATGGAATCGCACAATACAACAGGACCTACAACACAAACTGCTTGACATGATGATAATGATGTATATTGACCCATTCCGGTACCTGGATCAGAGCAACCAAAGAGACCACAATCCCAAGAAGGTGTTGGCGTGCCGCAAACAGCTTGACAAGCAGCTAAAGATGTATATTGCCCATTACCAGTTCCTGGATCATAACATCCTCCTGGAGTGTTAACAGGACAATCCCAAGAAGGTGTTGGAGTTCCGCAAACAGCTTGACATGCAGATAAAGATGTATATTGCCCTAAACCAGTACCAGGATCATAACATCCAGTAGCTGGATTACAGTCCCATGAAGCAGGAATTGAATTACCAATAAGTATAGAGTCACAATAAACAGAGGTGCACCAATTAATAATTGTTGAGTCAAAATAAGTAACTGTCAAACAAGGTGTATATATACCATTATTTGCATATGTGTGTACTGGGTTTTGCTGATGTGAGACAGGTGTTCCATCTCCAAAATCCCAATCCCATGTTACAGAATAGTTTGTTGACCAGCTAGGATTTACAGTAGATAAATCTGTAAAGATAGTTGTTGGTCCATTTTGCATATAGCTAAAATCTGCTTGACACTGCTGTGCTTGAGCAAATAAGATTGTTAAAGCTGCTGATGCTGTTAATAATAATTTTTTCATAATTTTGTTTTTTTAAATTTAATAATTTGTTTTAAGTGCTTAAATCGATTTTAACACTGCAAAAATATGTAGTCTCTTGCAACTTACAATATATTTTTAAATAACATCTTATGAATTCAAAAAAACTTATAACATTTTTTATATCTAGCAATAGCCTTACATATCCAAAGAATTTAATTTCCTAAAAAAGTTCGAAATTAGGACCGAGAGGTCCACCAAAAAGAAATCTAAATAGTATTTGTAACCAAACCTCTTTTATTTAATTTTCGTGAAATATTATGTAGATCTTTGAATATTTTCTTAATCTCAGATCTATATTCTTTTAGATGTTTTTTATCTATATATGAAGAAATGCTATTTACATTTATATCTATTTTTTGCCAACTTAATAATATATCATTTGCTGATTTAGATAAAACACTAAGCCTGTCTTTATACAGATTTTGGTATATCTCATTAGAATTATTAAGTCTTTCTATCAATGTAGTGTGCAGAGTCTCAAACTTAGACTTAAAAATAAGGTGATCCTTTGTTTTTCTTAAATGACTAGTAATTCTAAAGAATGATAATATACTAATTATCCATTTACTTGGATCAAAAGCAAACCAACTAATACCATTTCTGAAATCTGATGGGAATTTATGGTGGTAATTATGATATCCTTCACCAAAAGTGAATAATGATATAAACCATGAATCCCTAGAAGTAGAAGAAGAGTCATATGTTCTCTTTCCTTTATAATGACATAAAGAATTAATAAGAAATGTAGCATGATGAACTAAAGTTATTCTAAGAAAGGATCCCCAAAGAACTGCTCCTAATGGCCTGCCATACATTAATCCAATTAATAATGGTATCAATACACCTCCAATAATTGCAATATGATAGTAATATTTGTTCTGAAAAATAATTGCAGATTTCTTTTCTAAATCTTTAACTCCTACAATTCTACTCTTTTCTTCAGTTGTATTTTTTAATACCCAACCTATATGAGCATGCCAAAATCCTTTTACAATAGAATATGGGTCATCTTCTGTTTCTGAGAAGGAGTGATGTTTTCTATGATCTGAAGACCATTTAAGTACAGTGTTTTCAAGAGCTAACGATCCAAATATCATTAGAACCCATTCTAAGAAAGTATTAGTCTGATATGATTTATGAGAAAACAATCTATGATACCCCATAGTTATACCCATTCCTGAAATAAACCAAAAGACAAGAAGAAGTATTGGTTCGTACCATACAACACCATAAAAATAGATATATATTGAGGTTCCGAAAATACCAATTAGTGGAAACATTGTCAAGAAAAAAACTAGTGACCAATTATATTTTGATTGTTTTTTGATAATATTAGGTTTTTATGTTTGGTTAATATTCCAAGGAAATAAATAAGATTTCCTAATTATTTAATGTTTGCAAACATAAAGAAATTTACAGGAAATATTAAGATAAAAAAGTAAAGATAGCACGATTACAACCTCTACACTTTTTACATGATTATATCAAGATCTTAAAATAAAAATTGCTCCGCTTTTTGCACCGCTAATCAATCTACTAAAACAAACTTAAAAAATTATAGATGAGACTATTTTACTTTCTATAAGTGAAAGTAAGACATGTGAAAATATTTTTTATCTTTGAAAAAAATAAATAATTATGAAAGAAAACATAAACAATCTAACCGCTGCCTTAATTATCATTTGTATTACGGTGTTATCCTACAATTACACTAGTGAAAAAACAGTTGAAATAATTGAAGATACTACAGATCAAGCAGTTGTTGAAGACTTAACTGCCATTAATCAAGTTGAAATATCTGAACCTTTATAAGAAGGGGAAATAACTACCATTAGCCAAGTTGTTATTAGTGGAAAAATTAAATGGTCAAAAAACAGAGAAGCTAGATTTTTCACAAGAGACACGTCTATTACTACTTATGTTGATTGGATAGGAAAATTCAATTTAACATTTCCTTTAGATTCTTCCGGTTACATAACCTTTCATCATGGAGATGAAACAACAGCAATGTATTGCAATCCGGATGACACCGTTCATATTACAATTGACACAAAAGAATTTGATGAAACAATCATTTATACAGGTTCTGAAGAAAGTAATTTCTTAGCTTGGAAATTTCTATATATAGAAGAAATGGATTATCCTAATGTTAAAACTATCTTAGACACAACAGAATTAAATCAAAAATTAGACAGTTTAACTAATCCCATGCATCTGAAGATGATCTCGTTAGCTTTAAATGATAATTTTATTGAATCTGAGAAAAAAGAACATGAACAAATGATAAATTATTTTCTGGCACAGTACACAAAAAATCAAAAAATGCTAGAAATGATTGGAAAAGCTGCAATTGATTTTACGTATCCTGACATGGACAGTAATATGATTTCATTATCTGACTTTAAAGGAAGTTATGTATATGTAGATGTTTGGGCTACTTGGTGTGGTCCATGTAGATACGAAATACCTTTTCTTATACAGTTAGAAAAAGATTATCATGATGCAAATATTATATTTATGAGTGTTTCTGTGGATGTTGAAGAAGCGAAACAAAAATGGATAGATATGATTAATGAGAAAGATATGGGGGGAGTTCAATTAATCTCAACATATGGATGGAAGAGTCAAATAATGAAAGACTACGCAATAAATGGCATCCCAAGGTTTATGTTATTTGATAGAGAAGGTAATGTAATTTCAGTTGACGCTCCAAGGCCATCTTCTGATGAGATAAGAAAAATCTTTATGAGTTTTGAAATAGTGGAAGGATTAGAATCAGAAGGAATTGAAGTTATAGAAGTTATTGATGTTCCTAAAGAACTCTAAACTAAAAGAAAACTAAACATTAAATTATAGAGAATCTCTATAAAATCTACAGAGTTCTTGGAAAAGCGGAACATTTAAATAGTTCCGTTTTTTTTATTTTAGAATATGTTAGTTAGTGTTAACTAACTTTATATATTTGCTTCATGGATTTTACAGAAAGGCAAATAGAAATAATTGACGCATCAAAAGATTTGATAGGAAGAAAAGGGATACAAAATCTTACCATCAAAAATTTAGCAGAAAAAATGTCGTTCTCAGAACCAGCACTTTATCGTCATTTTAAAGACAAAACAGAAATCTTAAAATCACTACTCCTATTTCACAGAGAGATCATTAAAAGTGGAATATTCAAGATATTAAATTCTGACCAATCTTCACTAGAAAAATTTCAAGAAATTCTTAAATTTAAGTTTGATCATATCAAAAAAAATCCTGCCATTGTAATGGTAATATTTTCAGAAAATTCTTTCCAATATTCTAGTGTATTGTCTTCAATAGTCTCCAAAATAATGAAACAAAGGTCAAAGAAAATAATTGAACTATTAAAAGAAGGTCAGAAAAATAATGAAATAAGAGATGATATAGACCCAGAACAATTAGCAACAATTATAATGGGAGGAATTAGAAAAACAATACTTAACTGGAAATTAGAAGGTTTTAAATCTGACTTAAATTTGGAAGGAGAAAAATTATGGATTACAATAGAAAAATTAATTAAAAAATGAAAATAAGAAAACTATTAATTATTATAGTAAGTATCATCATCTTACTAATGTTCGGATTAGTGTCATACGTTAGTTATGACATGGGAATAAGCTATGGAGAACAGAATGCAGAAGAAATAAGATTATCAAGAACTACAGACTCTTTGGTTCATAAGGAAATGATAAAATCAGTGTCAGTTATCAAAGTAAATAATTCTGATTTACAATCTGAAATAAGTAGTTCTGGTAGAGTTGTCTCATTAAATAATATCAATATCTCTTCAGAAGTTAGCGGAAAGTTAGAAGGGAACTTCTCAATTAAAAAAGGAACTAAATTCCGTAAAGGAGATGTATTATTCAAAATAAAAAATACAGATGTAAAACTTTTAGCAGATGCCAAAAAAAGTAATTTTATGAATTTACTTTCT
>JABHQB010000002.1 GCA_018695965.1 Flavobacteriales bacterium
CTGTTATTATACTTGCGAGTCAGGAGTTACTGTTTTTTCTACTCCTCATCCATATCCCATCAACTATAATTTAGTTTGGAAAGATATAAATGGTCATGCCTTCTTGGAAGCTAACACTACTATATTTGCTGATTCTAACTTCTCTATTCCTGTTTGCCTGCCTGGATCTGGATGTTATAATTTAAGTGTTACGCGTACTTCACCCTATAATGTTTCGGGTTCATTTTTGTATGTACTAACTCTCTCTCATTTAGTACATTTAATAGGAGGATTGATTGCGCTACTAGTGACAGCAATAAATGCAAAAAGAAAAAAATATAGTGCTGAAAATTATTTAGGGTTAGAAATAACTTCTATTTATTGGCATTTTTTAACCATATTATGGATATACTTATATTGTTTTTTAATGTATTTATGATAAATAGAAATAAAATAGTTGAGTAAATAACAAAATCTTTATTTTTGTAAAGATTTAAAAATTTAGAATTTATGTCAGAGAAAGTAACTTATGGACAAGCGTGGAAAGGTGGAGACAAACCATTTGCAGCTAGTTATGGGAAATTAATGATGTGGTTTTTTCTTATTACAGACGCTTTAACGTTCTCTGCATTTTTAGGTTCTTATGGATTTTATAGATTTAAATATCCTGATATATGGCCAGTGCCTGAGGAGGTCTTTACTCACTTTCCTTTTTTACATGGAGATCATCCACTATTATTTGTAGCACTTATGACATTTATTTTAATTATGAGTTCTGTAACAATGGTACTTGCTGTGAATTATGGTCATAAAATGGAAAAGAAAAAAGTAATTCTTTGGCTTTCATTAACAATAGTTGGAGGTTTTATGTTCTTGGGTTCTCAAGCTTGGGAATGGGGACATTTTATTCATGGGGATAAAGGAGCAATTGATACGAAAACAGAAAGTATAGTGCATATTGCAGAAGGAGAAAAAATGTCTTCTGTTTATAATTTAATGGAGGTAGATGGACATGACGGATCTCATCATCATTTTACTATTAATAACGTTATCAATAAACTTGAAACAAAACCTAATTTTAATATTCGAACAGCTAATAAATCTTATTTGTCCAATTCAGAATCAATTAAATTTCTTCAAGAAGAAGGGACTGAAGTTGTATTAGGAGCAAATTTGAAACATAATGAATATGGAGTTCAAAATTTTGGTCAGTGTTTCTTTTTCATTACTGGTTTTCATGGGTTTCACGTATTTAGTGGTGTTATTATATTAATTGTAATCTTGATTAATGTAATAAAAGGGACTTATGAAAGAAGAGGTCATTACGAAATGGTAGAAAAAGTAGGATTATACTGGCACTTTGTAGATTTAGTTTGGGTATTTGTATTTACATTTTTCTACTTAGTTTAATTTATAAAAAGATATTATTATGGCAAACACAACAACAAATAGTAATTGGTGGATTTGGAAAGTATTTTGGATTCTTTTAATTGTAACAACTGTAGAAGTAGTACTTGGAATCATCAAACCAGGATTCCTAATAAACACTCAATTTTTAGGAACAAAATTATTAAATCATATTTTTATTGTTCTTACAATAGTAAAAGCAGCATATATTGTATTATCTTTTATGCATTTAGGACATGAAAGAAAAAGTCTAAAATGGACCATTTTAATACCACCTTTAATTCTTATCCCTTATTTACTATTTATTTTACTTACTGAGGGAGGATATGCTCTTTCATTAATGCATTAACATTTAATACGATGCACACAAAAATAAAAAAGTGGGTTCTTTTATTTGTATTACTTGTGGCGCCAATTCTGTGGTATACTGGTTGTTTAAAAAATGCTACTAATAATTTTGCAACATTAGCTGTAATTGGTCAAGAAGGACATACAATTCCTGAATTCTCATTTATAAATCAGAATAAGGATACTATTACCAATGCAGATTATGATGGGAATATTTATATTGCTAATTTCATTTTTACAACATGTCCTACAATATGTCCTACAATGACTATAAACATGAGGTACATTCAACATGAATTAAGTAAGTATCCAAACATCAAGTTTTTGTCGCATACAGTAAATCCAAATTATGATACTCCTGAAATACTGAAGCAATATGCAACTAAAATGAGGATTGATGAGAGTAATTTTAATTTTGTAACCGGAGATAAAGAGGAGATTTATAAAATCGCAGCATCTTATTTATTAAATGCTTCTGAAGATGAATTAGCTCCTGGCGGATTTTTACATTCAGAATATTTAGTACTAGTAGATAAAGAAGGGAGAGTGCGTTCAGGATATTCTAATTATATATGTAATAATTGTGGACACTCTACTAAAAAATCTAAATTATCTTGCTCAAACTGCAATGAAAAGTATACATATGTTGGGAATCCAGTTGGAAGTTATGATGGAACCAAAGATTTTGTAATAAAGGATTTGATAAAAGATGTAAAAGTATTATTAGCTGAATATCATCAAGATAAAAAAGCAACAAAAAATGTGGAATAAAAAAATCATATTATTACTATTCTCTGTAATGGTTTCATTGCAATCATTTTCTCAATGTGCTATGTGTAAGGCAGCAGTAGAAGCAGACTTAGAATCAGGTGGGACAAAAGGGGCGGGGCTAAATGAGGGGATCCTATATTTAATGGCAACACCTTATTTAGCAATGTTATTTTTTGGAATTTTCTATACTCTTCAAAAAAGAAAAAAAAATCAAACCGCATAACTTTTTATTATGCTAAAATATTTTTTTCAGTTACTGAAATTCAGATTATCAATTACAGTAGTTTTTTCTGCTATGATTGGTTATTTGTTAGGATTTGATGATTTTATTTGGAGAGATTTTATTTATTTAACCATAGGAGGGTTTTTGGTGACCGGCTCGGCAAATGCTTTTAATCAAATTTTAGAAAAAGATAAGGACAAACTAATGAAACGAACTTCTATTCGTCCATTACCTCAAAATAAATTATCTGTTTTTCAGGCTTCCGTATTTGCTACATTAATAGGATGTATAGGACTTTTTCTTTTGAATCAAATAAACCCAGAAGGAAGTTTTTATGGAATTATGTCAAAATCCTCTTTTTTCGGATTGATATCTATTTTATTATATGTTTTGTCTTACACTCCACTTAAACGGCTTTCTACTATTTCAATTTTTGTAGGAGCAATCCCGGGGGCAATACCATTTTTATTGGGTTATGTTGCAGCAACAGATGACTTTGGTATAGCAGCTGGAACATTGTTTGCTATTCAGTTTTTCTGGCAATTTCCACATTTTATTGCTATTGCTTGGGTACAGCATGAAGATTATAAAAAGGCTGGATTTAAAATGCTTTTTGGAGGAAAGAAAAATAAATACCCTCCATTAATTTCAATTGTAACTTCAATATTTATGGTAAGTATTTCTGTCATTCCTTTCTTTTGTCAAACATCACAATTAACCCTATCAATTTATTCTTTTATTTTGATTTTATTATTAGGGATTTGGTTTACGTATAAATCAATCTTATTATATCAAAATACAGATGATTTATCTGCTAGAAAATTAATGATTTCTTCCTTTTTGTACTTACCTGTTATGCAAATTATCTACGTAATTGATAGATTTATTTTTAAGATTTAGAAAAAGTAAATATAGAGAAAACTATAGACATTAGTAATAAAAAAGCTCCAAGCTGATGTATTAGAGCTAATGAAATTGGAACCACTAAAATTAAAGTAAAAATCCCTATTACTGTTTGCAATATTACTAATGCAAGTAATATGTTTAATGATTTCCTCTGTAAATGATTTTTTTGTAATTTTCTTCCTTTATTCCAAATATAAAAGACAAATGCCACAATAATAAAAGCCAATGTTCTATGAATAAATTGAATGCCATCTGGGCCTTCTAAGAAATTTTTCCATAAAGGATCTAAATAATAGACTGCCTGTGGCATCCATTCACCATTCATTTTTGGCCAACTATTGAATCTTTTCCCTGCTTCTAGACCCGCAACAAATGCTCCATAGATAATTTGAATTATTACTAATATAAAAAGCCAAGAAGTTAATTTTAGTAGTTTTTTGTTTCCCTCTCTTTTATCTCGATAAATTAGAGGTAATGCTACCCAAAAAGTAAAAGCACAAGTTAAAAAGGCAGTTGTTAAATGTATAGCTAATCTGAAATGACTTACATCAGGATTTTTTACTAAACCACTTTTCACCATCCACCAACCAATAGCTCCCTGCATAGCTCCCATGATAAATAACACTAAAGATTGAGAAATTAATTTCCTGGTTAATTTCTTTTTGACAAGAAAGTAGATAAATGGAATTATAAATACCAAACCTAATAATCGGCCAATCATTCTATGGATATATTCCCAGAAGTATATTTTTTTGAATTCCTTAAAATCCTTGGAATGTAATTGTTTCCCCTGGGGTGATTCTTGCCAATCGTTATATGATTCTAAGATATTTTTTTCAGTAGGAAATTCTCCATAGACACTCCAATCTACCATCGAAAGTCCTGAATCGGTAAGCCTGGTAATTCCTCCTACTATGACCATAATAAAGATAAGGAGACATCCTGAAATCAGCCATAAAATTATGGGTCTGTTTTCTTTCATTCTAATAATAAGGAGCCATAAATAAATATACCATTACTCCAGTAATTGCTACATACATCCAAATTGGGAAAGTCCATTTTACTATATTTTTATGTTTTTCAAACTCCCCTGTAAGTCCTCTATACATGGAAAACAATGCTAATGGCAAAACAGCAATTGATAGTAAAATGTGCGAAATCAGAATAAAACGATAAGTAATGATATATTCTCCTAAATACTTAGTTGTAGCATGGTTCAAAACCAATTTTGAAAAAACATAAGATAGTAAAAATACTGATGACAACACAAAAGCAGTCATCATTGATATTTTATGTAATTTACTTTTCTTGTTTTTTATCAGAACAAAACCACAAAATAGTAAGATAGCGGTTGTTCCATTTAATATTGCATGAAAAAGAGGAAGAAAACTATAATCACTATCACTATTAATATGCAAATAATTTGAAAACATCATAAGCGCTGCAACCGCAATTGGTATAACAATTGACAATGTGATAATAATTGGCACAAAAACAGAATCTTTTTTTTTAATCATTTTTGGAATTTAATATTAAGTTCTTTTAATTGATCTTCATTAATATTAGAAGGAGAATCAATCATCACATCACGACCAGAATTATTCTTTGGGAAGGCAATAAAATCACGGATACTTTCTTGTCCTCCCATAATAGCACAAAGTCTATCGAACCCAAAAGCAACTCCACCATGAGGAGGAGCTCCATATTCGAATGCATCCATTAAAAATCCAAATTGTTCTTTTGCTTGTTCTTCTGTAAATCCAAGATGTTTAAACATAAGTTTTTGCAAATCTTTATCATGAATCCTAATACTTCCTCCTCCAATTTCGTTTCCGTTAAGCACTAAGTCATATGCATTTGCTCTAACTCCAGATGGGTCAGTATCAAGTTTTTCTATGTCATTTGGTTTTGGAGAGGTAAACGGATGGTGCATGGCATGATATTTTTCAGTTTCTTCATCCCATTCCAATAAAGGGAAGTCCAACACCCAAAGAGGAGCAAATACATCAGAATTTCTAAGGCCTAATTTTTCAGCTAAGTGTAATCGTAAAGTAGAAAGCGCTTTTCTTGTTTTTTCAGTTTCTCCAGCCATTACCAAAATTAAATCTCCTGCAGAGGATTTACATTTGTCGGCCCAATTATTTAAATCTTCTTGGGAGAAAAATTTATCTACAGATGATTTGAAAGTACCATCCTCATTACACTTACAATATACTAATCCTTTAGCTCCAATCTGAGGAGTTTTTACAAAATTAGTTATCGTATCAAGTTCTTTTCTAGTAAAAGAGGATCCACTTTTTACATTAATTCCTACTACTAGTTCTGCGCTATCAAATACAACAAAATTATTTTGCTGACACACATCATTCATTTCTATAAACTTCATTCCAAATCGTATGTCTGGTTTATCAGAACCATACATTTTCATAGCTTCATCATATGTCATTCTAGGGAAATCTGACACCTCTACATTTTTTACTTCTTTTAATAAATGTCGGGTAAGTCCTTCAAACATATTTAAGATATCTTCTTGTTCTACAAAAGCCATTTCACAATCAATTTGTGTAAATTCTGGCTGTCTGTCCGCTCTTAAATCCTCATCTCTAAAACATTTTACAATCTGATAATATTTATCCATACCAGCAACCATCAAAAGTTGTTTGAATGTTTGTGGAGATTGTGGAAGGGCGTAGAATTGACCTTCATTCATTCTGCTTGGCACTACAAAATCTCTTGCTCCTTCTGGAGTAGATTTAATTAAATAAGGAGTTTCAACTTCATAAAACCCCTGAGCATCTAGATATTTTCTTGTTTCCGAAGCAACTCTTGATCTTAGTATTATATTTTCTTTTATAGGGGTTCTTCTGATATCGAGATATCTGTATTTCATTCTAAGTTCATCTCCACCATCGGTTTCATCTTCAATTGTAAATGGGGGTGTTTTTGATGCGTTCAGAATTGTAAGTTCAGTTACTTTTATTTCGATTTCTCCTGTTGAGATATTCATGTTTTTTGAACTACGTTCTATGACCTCTCCATTAACTTGGATTACAAATTCTCTGCCAAGTTTTCTTGCTTTTTCGCATAAATCAGAGTTTTCGTCCATATTAAATGCAAGTTGAGTAATTCCGTATCTATCCCTTAAATCTACAAAAGTCATACCACCTAAGTCTCGGTTTTTTTGCACCCAACCACTTAAGGTTACTTCTTCTGAAACATTGCTAATATTTAGTTCTCCGCAAGTTTTAGTTCTTAACATTTTATTTTTTATTTAGATTGCGAAATTACAAAATTGCAACTCTTATATTTGCAAAATGGAAATAAATCCTTTCTCAGATGAATATTTTATGACTGAAGCTTTAAAAGAAGCTGAAAAAGCCATGATATTAGATGAAGTTCCCGTAGGAGCAATTATAGTTTGCGATAATCAGATAATTGCTCGTGCTCATAATTATACTGAGAGATTAAATGATGTAACTGCACATGCTGAAATGCAAGCTTTTACTTCTGCAGCAGATTATCTGGGCGGCAAATACTTAAATGAATGCACTCTATACGTAACTTTAGAACCCTGTATTATGTGCGGAGGAGCATCTTTTTGGACTCAGATTAAGAGAATTGTTTATGGAGCTTCTGATGAAAAAAGAGGATTTTTATCTGTTAAAAGAAGTGTTTTACATCCTAAAACAGAAGTATCTAAAGGAATACATGAAGAGAAATGCAGTAAAATTTTACAGGAGTTTTTTCAGCATAAAAGAACATAAAACGTATTTTTGTATTAATAAAAAAATAAAAAATGAATTATCCAGAAGAAATGTGTAAGCCAATGAGAGAAGATTTAACTTCAGTTGGATTTATTGAAATGAGAACTTCAGAAGAAGTAGAAGAAATTTTGAACAAGAAAGAAGGAACTGTGCTTGTAATGGTTAATTCTGTGTGTGGTTGTGCAGCTGGAAATGCTAGACCAGCCGTAAAACTTGCTAAAACCTTTATCCCTAAACCTGATGTGTTTGCTACTGTTTTTGCAGGGCAAGACATAGGAGCAGTTGCTAAAGCAAGAGAATATATGAATCCGTTCCCTCCATCTTCACCATGCATTGCATTGTTTCAGGATGGAAAATTAGTTCATTTTATAGAAAGACATCATATTGAAGGAAGATCTTCACAAATGATAGCAGATAATTTAAAAGATGCTTTTACTCAGATTTGTTAGATAAAATCACAGATATTGTAAAAGAGAGATTCCTTACTTTTTATACAAAGGATCTTTTAATAAAAAGAAGGACATATACTAGTTTTAATAAATTTTGTATCTTGCGCCATTAAATATTTACATTAAATAGCACTAAAAGCACTAAAGAAATGAAAAAAACACTACTTCTAGGATTAGTTTTACTAATGTCATTTTATTCGACAGAATCCAATGCTCAAAATATTAACTCTATTACTATTACTGATTCTATTGAATGTTATGGTGATTTAGCAGAAATTAATATTCTAGTTAACCAAACAATTCCACCTACAGCTTCAAAGGTGATTGTTGGATACTATATTGGATCTACTTTTATACCGATCACATCAACGAACAACACTACTGTAACTAGTATTAATGTCCCAGGTTTAGCAGCTCAAAACTATACAGTTCGTTTAGTAGATTCTATTTTATATTATGGGACTAATCCTAATGGATCTAATCCGGCATCAATATATGACTTTGTTTCTGTAAATATAACTCAACCACTACAACTTAGAAACACAGCTGATCAAGACACTAATTTACTTTGTTTTGGGGATAGTAATGCAGCTGTTACTGTCAATATTTTTGGAGGAACACCTCCCTTTACAATTTCATTTGATGGTGGGGCTAGTGTTACCTTACCTTTAACAACATTTTCTTCAACATATACCAATCTAAGTGCTGGAACCTATTCCATTTCTGTAACAGATGAACCGGGATGTAATACAAATGGATCTAATCCTCCATCTCCTACAAGTATTACAATAGCAGAACCAGATGAATTAGACCCAAATGGGAGTGTTACATCTGATTATAACGGAGAGGATATTAGTTGTTTTGGAGCTGCAGATGGTATAATAACAGCGTCTGTTTCAGGAGGAACAACACCTTATCAATATTCTATTGATAATGGAATGACTTTCCAATCCAGCGCTGTATTCTCAGGGCTTAGCTCTGGGACGTATACTATTTATTATATAGATGATAATGGTTGTGATACTTCTGAAGATTTCACTTTAAGTGATCCTCCAGATTTATCAGGATCTATTAGTATATCTTCACAAGTAAATTGCTTTGATGGTTGTGATGGAGAATTAACTTTCCAAGTTAATAATATAAACACTGGAACACCAGGAACACCACCCTCTTATACTTATGCAATTGTAGGAGGGTCTTTTCAAAGTTCTCAAATTTTTCCAGGATTATGTGGAGATTCTACTTATTCAATCATTGTAATGGACGCTAACGGATGCCAAGACACTACAGATAAATATTTATCTGAACCGGATTCCCTGATTTTCTCAGATTCATTGTCTGATTACAATGGATTTAATATAAGTTGTTTCGGATATAGTGATGGGTCAATTCATTTCCAAAATCCATCAGGAGGAAATTCTCCATATCAATATTCAATAGATGGAGCAACCTTTACTAACTCTATGAATTATCCAGGACTAAGCGCAGGAAATTATCCAGTAACTCTTCAAGATGATAACGACTGTGAGACGGTACATAATATTACTTTAACCGAGCCAGATGAGTTTTTAATTAATTTTACAATTGATAGTTCTTACGGACCTACTAATACACCAATAAGTTGCCCTGGATTTTGTGATGGAGGAATTTCAGTAGTACCTACTAATGGAGTAGCTCCAATTTTATATGATTTAACCACATATCCTACTCAAACATCTACTTTTTGGACAGGACTATGTGGAGATATTACTTTCGGGACATATACTTTAAACGCTACAGATGCAAATGGTTGTCCTGCATCTACAAATATTACTTTACAAGAACCATTATCATTTGTTTATACAGTTGATTCTACTCCAGAATATTGTGCAGATTCAAATGGAACAGCTTCGATTAATGTTACTCAAGGAGGTACGGGAGCATATGCGTATTTATGGGATGATCTACAGCTTCAATCTACATCTACTGCAACAGGTCTGCATAACTATCTGTATTGGGTTAGAGTGACAGACGCAAATGGATGTGAAGTGGTGGAAGATGTTTTTGTACCAGAAGTAGATATTAGCCTTACTTTTGATAGCGTCCCTCCATGTTCTGGAGGATTATTAGGTCAAGCTACAGCAAATCCTAATGGAGTTCCACCTTATACTTATCTTTGGGATACTGGAGGACAGACTACACAAACAATTACTGGCTTAAGTCCAGGATATTATACGGTTACAGTAACAGACGCAAATTTATGTACAATTACAGATTCAGTGGAGATATCATCAGTACAAACTGTTAATGTTTCTGTAGATCCATTAAACTCCACATTAAGTGTGATGTGTAATGGATACCCATCAGACACTATTACCGTAATTACAACTGGAGGTAGTGGATTTGCAACTTATCAATATAATATCCCTGGAGTATTTCCACCTCAATATAATAATATTTTTAGTGGAATTTATCCGGGAACATATCCTATTGTTGCAGTTGATGCAAACGGATGTTCTGATACGACACTTTTTACAATAAGCGAACCGGATATTATTTATTTTACAGCAACATTTTCTGATGTTAGTTGTCATTCGGGATCTAATGGATTTGCATGGGTAGATTCTGTTTCTGGAGGTACGGGAACACCTTATAGTTATACTTGGGTAAATTCAAATTCAGATACTATTTCGCAATCTTATATGGTAACAAACCTTATTGCTGGGACCTATACAGTAAGCGTTAAAGATATATATAGTTGTGCTTCAAATCCACAATCAGTTTCAGTTACAATTAACGAGCCAACACCACTTGTAAGCACTACAACTATTATTAATCATTCTTCATGTGCAGGAAACCAAACAGCTGCAAATGGAGAAGCTCAGGTAATTGCCAGTCAGGGAACTCCAGGATATAGTTATTTATGGACAGGGCCAAGCTGGCCTACTTGGCCAAACGGATTTATTGGAACGGGTTCTTCAAATAACAATTTATGGCCTGGTACATATTACGTTACAATTGTAGACGATACAGGTTGTATTCATTATGATACAGCAGTTATAGATCCTGGAGTTAATCCAATTTTAGATCTTACAGTAGAAGACGTTTCTTGTTTTGGATTAAATGATGGAACTATTACAACAGGGGCTATATCTGGGACTCCTCCATATTCATTTTCTGATGACGGGGGTTCTACTCCAGGCCACCCATACGGATATACTTTTCCACCTACAGGCCCAGCATCATATTTTATTACAGTAATTGATGCGGAAGGATGTACAGATTCCGATTCTATTTTTATAAATGAGCCAGATGAATTAGTAATTTCATCTTTAACTCCACAAAATATATCATGTTATGATAGTGCAGACGGACAAATTACAGCAAATGTTTACGGAGGAACAGGAAGTTATTCTTATTTTTGGAATAATGGTGGGCAAACAACAAACCCAGCTGTAGGTTTAATTCCATCAACTATTGGGATTCCATATTTTGTAATCGTTACCGATTCTATGGGATGCTCAAAAGTATCTTCATCTCAGCCAATAACTCAACCAGATGAATTAATTATATCTCCACTTACGGTTTCACATGTAAGTTGTAATGGTGGTAGTGATGGATCTGTAATATCAACAGTAATAGGAGGTACTCAACCTTATGTTTATTCTTGGAGTGGAGGATTAGACTCTATATCTAACTTATCTGCAGGAGATGACACATTAACTGTTACAGATGATCATGGATGTATTACTTCACAAAACTTCACTGTAACGGACCCTGCAGCTCTTTCCATCCAGTTTTCTAGCAACTCAGTTACTTGTTTAGGTGGTTCTGACGGAGAGGCATCAGCTATTACTTTTGGAGGAACTGGATCATATTATTTATTATGGGATAATGGAGATACAACCCTAACAGTAACTACTTTTGATGCAGGTTTTCATACTCTAACAGTAACAGATGATAATGGATGTACTTTCACAGATTCTGTAGAAATTTTAGAGCCATCTCAATCTGTCCAAATAGATTCATTAATAATTTCTGAAATTAGCTGCTTTGAAGCAAATGACGCATCTATTAAAATATTAGCAACAGGAGGATATGCTCCTTATATGTACTCTAATGACAATGGAGTAACCACACAAAATACTATCTTCTTTGGTAACCTCCCTTCAGATCAATATATCATGTATGTAGAAGATAATATAGGCTGTACCGATACAGTTCATATTTTCATTGACCAGCCAGATTCTTTATATATTGATACTACAATTTTTTCTCCTATTTCTTGTAACGGAGCAAATGATGGATATATACTAGACAATCCTAATGGTATTCATGCTTTTGGAGGGACACCACCATATTTATATTCATTAAATGGATTAGCATACCATACTTCTCCTATTAATTTTCCACCTTTTGGACCTGGACTACAAACGGTAGAAGTTTTAGATGCGAATAACTGTGCTGTTCAGGATATTATCATAGTAACAGAGCCAAACCCAATATATGTTAACATTACGACTTCAAACTGGAACGGATATGAAGTGCAATGTCATGGAGGTAGTAACGGAACGGCAAATATTTCTATAAATGGAGGTACTGGGCCTTACACTACAATAGTTTTAGATGTATTAGGGAACATTGTTTATAATGGTAATTCCTCAATAATTGATAATATATTAGCCCCTAACTTTGGAGGTGCTGGACTGTATACTTTTGTTATTACAGATAACAGTGGTTGTGAGTATATAGAAGACATAACTTATCAAGAACCAACAGCAATTACACATTCTTTTGTTATTAACCATATAACATGTACAGGATGGAGTAATGGATCAATTACTTGGAATGGGTCGGGAGGAGTTGGCTCAGCTACAACGTATTTATATGACTGGTCCACTGGAGATACTACTTATTCAATAAATGGTCTTGGAATAGGTAGTTATACAATTACGGTAGAAGATTTAAATGGTTGTAATTCAAATTCAATAGCTGTTCTAGACAATAGTAGTGTTTTAGATGCTTCTATAGGATCTTCCCAAAATCCTAGCTGTTGGAATTATTGTGACGGAGAAATAGAAGTTTTACCTTCAGGAGGAGTGCCAAATATAAACAGTTCTGGTAATCCAACGTTTAATTACCAATGGAATGATCAGTTATCGCAGATTACTCAGACCGCTATAGGTTTATGTGTAGATGACGCGACAAATTCCCAAACATTTAACTGTATTATCACAGATGCTTTGGGATGTACAATTACAGAAACAGTCACACTAACACAACCAGATCCAATATCAGTATCAATTGCTAGCACTTCAGATTGGAATGGTTACAATATTAGTTGTAATGGTTATAATGACGGAGACATTACGGTTGGGACTACTGGAGGAAATTCAGGAATTATTACTTATACTTGGAATACAGGACAATCTAATCCATCTACATCAATAAATAATCTAATTGCTGGAACCTATGTTGTTGTAGCAGAGGATGTTAATTTATGTATGGATACTCTTAATATTACACTAACTGAACCTACAGCTATTGAAGCTATCATAGACGACATCACAGATGTACATTGTTATGATGGTTCAACGGGAGAAATTTCAGTTACAGTAACTGGAGGAACTTGGAATGTTTTAAATCAATACACATATGATTGGGAACCAAATACTATTGGTACTCCTTCTGATATTTTTGTAAATCCAACAGGGATAGGAACATTATCAGGTATAAATGAAGGATTCTATAGTGTTACAGTAACTGATATTAATGGATGCGAGATAGAATCAAATTCTGTTTATGTTACAGATCCAGATAATGAGTTAACTATTTTCACAGATTCTACAGACGCAAGCTGTCTTACTAAAGGATCTGCTACAACTTATGTATTAGGAGGAACTCCAATATATACTTATCTTTGGTCCCCTGGAGGACAGACTACAGCAACAGCAACTGAATTAGATCCTAATACAACTTATACTGTAACCGTAACAGATTACAATGGATGTATAATTACTGATACAACATATATTAATGGATATAGAAATGTTTTCTTGCCAAATAATGATGATCAAATAGATTCAACTATTTGTTTAGGAACTGAGGTTGATATTTTAGTGGAGGACCAAGGTTATGAATATTTATGGAACACAGGTCAAACAACACCATCTATTACTGTTACTCCTCAGGATTTTATCACTATTTATACTTTATCTATAACAGACCCTGCTTGTTCTACATCATATGAGGTAGAAGCTAAATATACTGTTACTCAATCAGATATTAATCCGGTAGCTACTCCAAATCCATTAGTTCTAGGGGAGCAGGTTAGCATAGAATCTTCTTATTCATTTGACAGCTATCAATGGGGATGGAACTGGATAGATGTTGTAGACATTAATAGTTCTACATATCCTGGTTATTATCAAAATAGTGCGGACGGGATGAGTATGACAGATTATCCTGAATCTTCAACTTGGTATTATGTAGAAGTAACAGATGGTGCGTGTAAATCATTGGATTCAGTTTATGTAGTAGTTGGTCCTGTTCCTTATGATGCAATCTCTCCAAATGGAGATGGACTAAATGATGAGTGGGAAATATTAGATATATCAAGTTATCCTACTGCTGAGGTTCAGATATTTAACAGATGGGGTTCTTTAATATTTAGCTCTACTGGAGAGAATTATAATAATAACAAATGGA